>DVJH01000102.1 GCA_018710795.1 Candidatus Galligastranaerophilus gallistercoris
GGAACCGCAATTTTTATTCAAAATACCGAAGGTCTTGAACTTATAGGACAGGCCGAAGACGGTCTTGAAGCAATTAAACTTGCAAAAGAATTAAATGCGGATGTTATTTTGATGGACATAGGTCTTCCGAAACTGGACGGCATTGAAGCGACAAAAAAAATTAAAGAATCGGGAATTGATTCTTCAATTTTAATGCTTACTTCAAGAGATTCCGAAGACGATGTTTATGCCGCACTGCAAGCGGGCGCCGACGGATATATTATGAAGGGGTGCAACCTTGAGGCATTGTTGTCTGCAATAAAATCCGTAAGCCAAAAAGCCGCCTGGCTTGATCCCATGATTGCAAGACTTGTATTGTCGGGCATTCAAAAGCAAAACATTCAAAATAAAGAAAAACGGGAAGAAAATATAAACAAATACGCTCTTACCAAAAAAGAACTCGAAGTTCTGGCTTTAATATCGGAAGGTCTTTCAAATAAAGAAATATCCGATAAACTTGTCGTAACCCTGTCGACCACAAAGGCTCATGTACATAATATTTTGCAAAAACTTTATGTAACGGACAGAACCAAAGCAACGGTAAAAGCAAGGGACGAGGGGCTTGTTTGAAATGAAAAAAGCATATTCTGCGCTTTTTTTATTATTGCTTTTTTCTTTTTCTTCAATGAATGCATTCGGGTTTGAATTGTTTAAAAAAAAATACGATAAAGAAGAAAAAGAAAATGACCCCATGGTGCACACCGTTCAGGAATGGCTTGAATCGGGCACAAATGTTAAAATGGATTTAAGAAAAAGGGATGAAGATATAGGAAAAAAAGATGAAAACCTGATTCCTCCGACGGCGGAAATTCCTTCTTATCTTGAACTCTATAATATAAAACCGGGTTCAAAAGAACTTAATTTATCTTCAATCTTAAAAACAAAAACAATAAGATCACCCTTTGTTTCAAATCCCGAAGTGTCGCTTGCCGCATACACGGAAAGTCATTATTATCCTCAAACAAGGCAAATTGCTTCAACTCTGTATTTAATAAATTTAGACGGGCACCTGGGCAAAAAGGAACGCCTTCAGGATGTCAGCATTTTTGAACATACCAGATATCCTTTAATTTCAACGGCGCTTCCCTATTTAAGAGAAGGCTTTTTTTCCTCCCTTACCGTTGTTGATTTTTCAAAAGACGGTAAAAAAATACTGGTAAAAGAAAAAAGAGGCTCAAACAAATACGGCCTTTATGAAACGTTTGTTTGGATTTATTATATAACCGACGAATCGCGCGAATACAGCCAAAGTTTTATGAATAATCTGGATTTTTCAAATTCCATGCAAAATGCGCCCGTTACCGATTTTTCCGACGGAACCTACGGCGAACTCGGCGGCGATTTAAGCAATTTGTCGGATGTCCCCCCGTATTCAATCGGCGGATACGATAACGGCTATGCGCCAAATGCCGCAAACGGAAGTTATGACGGCGGGGGTGTCGGAAATAATGATTATATAAAAGGATTCGGTTCCAAAAACGGGCAAATTGATAACGACTGGATGAGAGAAAACGTTGCAAATGTCGATGCTTCCGATTACGGAGTCAAAACGTATGCCGATAACGGCGATATGCCGAAGTTGAGCGCCGATGATATAAGAGGATTTATTAAAACCAACTGGAAATATCAGGAGATGACAAGTCCCGCTAAAACCAGATGGTATAATGAAATTCCGGTTGATTTCAGAGTCGATGACAGCTATGACGATACGAAAGAAAATATAGGCTACGGCGTGCGTCTGAATTTGCTTAACGAGATGATAAAAGCATACTGGTTTGACAGACAGAATCTCATTTTAAACCATATAAGATGGGATTTAAAACCTCTCGGGTTCAATGCTCAAAACAGCGATGAAATAATAGTTCTTGCATTTGCTTATACAAAAGAAAATAAAAAAGTTTCTCTCGGAAGATGGGCGGTAAATATAAATGACGGGCTGCCGAGACTGGTTTTGGATGATGAAGCGATTTCAATCGAAGCCAACGGGCTTGTTCTTGTTAATAAGTTAAATCCGAGGTAAATTATTTCATAAAAATAGGCGGCGTTTGGATATATGTCGGTTTCAGGGAATATGTATCCGTTATTTTATTTTCTTTAATTTTGTTTTTAACAACCGCCAATTCCGCAATTGCAAGATTTTTGTTTTCTTTTTCGTACGGAATGAGCTTTGATTTTATTTTTTCAAAATACGCATTTTCATACAAGCTTAAATCGGATATGTATCTTTCATTTGAATTTTCCGATGTTTGAAGCGCTTCTTCGTATGATATAAGCTCAATATCCGCTCCGTTTTTTGAACGGAAAACGGAATTTCTTCTGGCATCAAGCATTATATTTTTATTGTCAAAGGCATTTGACAAAACTTCGGCCGTATTATAGGGAACCGTTTTTATGTTTAATCTGTTCGAAATTACTTTTGCAATCGTAAGCCCCACTCTGATTCCCGTAAAGCTTCCGACTCCCGTATTGACTCCGATATAGTCAACATCTTTTAATGAAACATTATTTTCGTTTAAAATTTCTTTTAAAACTTTTATTAAATATGCACTGTGATAATTTTTTTCATCGGAATTAATCTGCCTGTATATATCTTTATCATTCAGGCTTAAGGCTATATAACTTTTGTCCAGAACCGTATCAATCGATAAAATATTCAATTTGAAATCCTTTGTCTAAAATCTGCAATCGTTTTTTTGATAACATCTTCATAATATTTATTGGTACCCTTGAATTCAAATGTTCTTTCCGTTGAATAATTTTCATAATCATATTCGACATTGATTTCCATTTTTTCAAAAGGCAGCTCATTTTTGCCGAAATCCGCCCATTCAACAAAGGTAAGAACATTTTCTTTCGAATATTCCCTGAGCTCTTCTTTTATTGAATCTATCCCCCCGTCTTCAAGTCTGTATAAATCAAAATGATAAACGGGAATGTTTTGCGATTTATATTCGTTCAAAATTACGAAACTCGGGCTTGTTATATCTTCTTTGACGCCCAGATGTTTTATTGCGTATCTGCAAAATGCCGTTTTGCCCGCGCCTATATCACCGAACAAAGACACAAAACCGCCTTTTTCTTTGATATTATCCGCAAAGGCTTCCGCCAGAATTTTTGTTTCCTGCTGATTTTTTACGATTGTTTTCATAAAAATGATTTTAACATAAATACACAAAAGTGATTTTTTACTAAATGTATTTAAAAAAATGTCGAAATAAATAAATGTAGGATGACAAAACGGAGACCGGTAATGGAAGAAAAAGAAAATCTCAATTTTGATTTTGACCCTGAATTTTCGGAATATAATCCGATTTTTGCGGAGCTTCACGGCCTGAAAGAACATATTCAATCCGATGAAGATACGGGTTTTGTGGCAAGCATGATAAGAAAACTTATGAACCCTATCGTAATTGTTCAAATTGAATAAGTTTTAAGCTTAATAATTAGCTATCGAAGTGATTATTTGATATCATCTTTGTATGATAGATACTCACTCACATATTGATATGCTTGAAAATCCCGATAAATCGATTAAAGAATCGATTGAAGCGGGGGTAGAGCATATTATTCTGCCTTCATCTTCGCCCGATAATTTTCAAAACGTTATCGAACTTTCGCGCTCTTATGATTGTATCTCGGGAGCGCTCGGGGTGCATCCCGAGGATGTTTTGAAATTTGATAACACCGTTTCAAAAGATATTTTTAATCTTATAAAACAAAACGATAAGATTATTGCAATAGGTGAAATCGGGCTTGATTATTACTGGGATAAAACCAATAAAGAAAAACAAAAAGACATTTTTAAATGCCAGCTTGAAATTGCAAAAACGCTGGATTTTCCCGTTTTAATCCATGACAGAGAAGCTCACCTTGATACTTATGAAATTTTAAAAAGTTTTGAGATGAAAAAAGTAATCATGCATTGTTTTTCGGGCTCTGTCGATTTTGCGAAAGAATGCATTAAAGAAGGGTGGTATCTCGGGATAGGCGGAGTCGTTACTTTTAAAAACGCAAAAAAAATGAAAGAAGTCGTTAAAGATATTCCTCTTGAGAATATTGTTCTTGAAACCGATGCGCCGTATCTTGCCCCGCATCCTTTCAGGGGTGAAGAAAATTCGCCCGTATACCTTAAATTTATCGCAAAGGAAATTGCAAACATTAAAGACACAACATTTGATTGCGTTGATAAAATAACTACGCAAAACGCAAAAAGATTTTTTAATTTGAAATAAGGAGAAACAAAAGTGGCACAACAATATACAAATATAAAAACAAAAGTGGCATTCATTATTTTTGTTAAAGGTTCAATCGCACCCGTTGTTTTATATCTGGACGATCCGAAGAAAGTTTATGAAAATGTTCAAAATATAATAAAAGCGCCCAATCCTCCCAAAATTTTTGAAATTGAAGCAAACGGGCCGATTAAAAAAGTAACTTTCGTAACGAGCGAAATAACGGGCTGCGCTCTTCAGGAAGAAGCTCATCTGGGAAAATAATGAAAAAAAGACTCGATTTAATACTTTTCGAACACGGCTTTTTTGAAACCAAAAATGCGGCGCTTGCCGCCATTTTGGCAGGAAATGTCAAAATCGGCGACAGAGTTATTTTAAAAGCGGGCGAATTAATAGATGAAACCAAGCTTTTTTCGCCGGAAAACAAAGAAAAACTGGAAGTAAAAACAATGCCCTACGTTTCAAGAGGTGCATATAAACTTGAAGGCGCGCTAAAAGAGTTTAACATCAACCTTAAAGATAAAATCTGTATTGATATCGGCGCATCAACGGGCGGTTTTACCGATTTAATGCTTCAGAGAGGCGCTAAAAAGGTTTATGCGGTTGATGTCGGGTATAATCAGCTGGCATGGAAACTCAGAGAAGATGAAAGAGTTATAAATATTGAGAAAACAAATGTTAAAAACTGCAGTTTTTTTGATATTTATAAAAAAGACGGTATGGATGAAGCTGAGCTTCCCGAATTTATGAGCATGGATTTATCTTTTATTTCCATTAAAAAGGTCATCCCTAACGTGCTGAATTTTTTAAAAAACGAATTTGAAGCCGTAATTCTCATCAAACCGCAGTTTGAGGCGCAAAGGTGTGATATACAAAAAGGCGGGGTCGTAAAAGACGAAAATGTGCATAAAAAAATCATTGATGATATAAAAGAGTTTATAACGGGATTAAATCTGAAAGTAATCGGCGTTGTAAAATCTCCCATACAAGGGGCAAAACAGGGAAATACGGAGTATTTGATTTATATAAAAAGGGAAAAATAAAATGGCTGTAATAGAAACAACTTCTCTTATAAGCGAAACCATGGATAATTTAATTGATTTTATCGTAAAGGATGATTTTCTCGGCAGGGAATTTGAAGATTATCTTATTAAAAATAAAATTGAAATCAGAAAAGAATCCGAATTGAACGTAATTTTGATAGATTATATTCTTGAAGGCAAGCTCAAAGACGGAATAAGAGTTTTAGATTATTATGCCTCTAAAAATCCCTCCTGCGATAAAAAAACGGTTAATGCCCTTAAGGAAAGCTTTGTTTCGATTTTTAAAATAGAAAAAATCGAAAAAAATTCTTATAAGGCATTTTGCATAATAAGCGAGAAATCATATACGCTTATTCCTCTCGTAAAAACCGTAAATTTAAGAGAGATAGGTTTATATGATTACATAAAAGCCAGAATAATAGAAATTGACAATAATTTTTATCTTCTTGAAATTTTTGACTGTATAAGCGCATATAAAGAGTATTTTGCAAATCTGGAAGCTACAAAGGCAATAATAAGAAACCCGAAAATTGCGGTTAAAAATAATATTGAAAAATTTATGGAGTTAAAAAATTCTATTGCAAGCTTCCATTCTTCGTTTCTTGAATGCTTTGATAAAGACGAGGTTATTGTTTCAAATAAATATGCCGATAACCTTTTGGATAAATTTTATCTTTATCATACGGGAAAAACGGATAAAATAAGCAGCGGAGAAATAAAAAACGATATAGAAGAATATAAATATTTTGATATTGAAGAATTTAAAAGCGATAATTTTTTATTGAACACCAAAGAAGGTTTTTCTTCTTCAAAAGAAAATTATGATATGGGGTTTTATTCAGATTCCGATACCGGACTTTTTGTTATTCCGTTTCTTGGAACTTTGAATAAAATATTGTCTCAAAATTCAATTCAAAATATAGAAGGGGCGCAAAATTGTATAAGATACATATTAACGGATGACAGAATTCCCCCGAATCTTTTAAGAAAAAAACAAAATGAATATCATAATTTTATTGATATAATTAATCTTGTCTGCAATAAAGACTTTGCTTCAATTGAAGATGTAATCGATTTTTATAAATACGATTACAAAAACAACGATAAATTTTCACCGCTTAC
>DVJH01000103.1 GCA_018710795.1 Candidatus Galligastranaerophilus gallistercoris
TCTGGATGAGAAAGTTTCTTATTGCCTTAAAGCTGCCGCCGAAAAATATGACATCATATGGCAATGCAGAGATAGAAGCCTGCCTTTGATAAGTAATATATATGAACAGGTGATTGATTTTTATAATAAGAGGGAAGATTTTATAATAGTATATCCGCACTATAAAAACAAAGAAGATTTTAAACTTGAATTTTACAATAATCCAAAAACGATTGCATATAAATATTTCGGGGAGATGACTTCTCTCGGCTCAATTATTTATACTTCACAATTCGCAAAAAGGTTGCATGCAAATCAGCAGGTGCAAAAAAATGTAAATCTCGGCTTATGGGGACCGGTTTCAATATTTCATGAAATTTCCAACAGTCCTTTTGCCGCCCGTTATATAGAAACTAACGCATTTGATTATCTGTCGTATGAAGATTCGTCATTTTGGATGAAAAACAAAAGCGCTTTTAACCTGTGGACAAATTATTGGCCCTCCATAGTTGATAATTTGCCCGAGGTGTATAATCCTATTAAAAATGATATTTTGACTTTTAAAAACTGGCACCTGCCGGCATTTGATAAAATGCTTTTGTTGCATTACCGTTCATGCGGAGATTTTAAGCCTTTTGATATTTTAAAAAAATATAAAATTCTCAACAAAATCTCAAAAGGGCATTTTTATGAAATTTTTCTTACTTCTTTAATTCCTGCTTTTTTGGCAAAAAAGGCAATTAAATATAAACATAAAATCATAAGAAAATTATGCTTTCTGCCTGCAAAAATCGGTAATATAATATACGCTGTTTTTAACGATAAATATGACTACAACCGAAACACTACCGTTAAAATCGACCGTATTTCGGATTATGAAAAGCGGGAAGATTGTTTCAAGCTTACGGAAAATGTAAAATCGTTGCTATTGTTTGGCGGTCAAGACGGCATAGAGCCTTATATAACGGTATTTATTCCGTGTTATAAGCGTTTTGAATTGTTTAAAGAAGCGCTGGGCAGCGTTTTAAACCAAGAACGGGCAGATTTTGATTGGAATATTATTGTTGTAGACAATGAACCTTACGACGGAAAACCGAATAAAATACAAAAATATATTGAAGAATTAAATAACGACAGAATTTCATATTACAGAAATGAAAAAACGCTAAATGTAGCCGACAATTTTAACAGAGGTATATTGCTTGCAAAAGCCCCATGGGTGATGATGCTCCATGATGATGATTTGCTTCTGCCGAACAGTTTGTACAAAATGAAACTTGCTATTGAATTTCTGTGTCAAAAGAGCGGCAAACCGTTAGGTGCTGTTTCTGCCTCGGGGTATCAATTTAAGTACGACCCGAGCAAACCTGATATTCATAAAAAACTTGTACAAAAGCTGAATAAAAATTTTCTTAAAAAACCAATGTCATATAAATTCTACAAACAAACTCATTTGTATCCGTTTTTTACAGGGCATATAGGGGGTTCTGCTCCGACTAACGGTTCAACATATAACAGAGAGGCTTTAATCAGTATCGGGGGTTTTAATGATAAACACGGTATTATGGCAGATTTGATTGCTAACTATTGTTTAGAAAATAACTATTCCGTTTATCTGACATCGGAACCTTACGGATTGTATCGCTGGGGAGCTAACCAGTCGTCAGAGTATCGGGTTTCATACAGAATTGTTGAAGACGGATATAAATTCAGAGAATATCTTTTTTCAAAAAACATTTTTACAAGATTGTGGGGAACAATGTTTCGCGAATTTTTGTACCGTTATTTTTTGGAAACGGTCCTTGAGATGCGAAAAGCCGTCAGCGGCGAATACATTCTTCCTTCCGATTATGCGGATATATACAATAAAAAGCCACGGAGTTTAATTTTTAAAATATGGAGAAGAGCGGTACCTAAAACATATGAAAGAATTAAATATATTGAATCAAAAATATTATCTTATGAGGCAAAAAAGTATTTTAAGAACAGGAGTAAAAATGCGGCTGATATCTAAAAAGTTAAGAAAAACGGCATTATATCTTTCGCATAAATGCCAAGACGGCAATTTGCAGAGTGTTTTTTCTTGTCTTGATATAGTTTGGGTTTTGTATGACAAAATTATGAACTGGTCAAAAGAAATTGCCAAAGACGAAAACAGGGATTATTTTATAATATCAAAAGGGCAGGCAACTCTTGCCTTGTATCCGGTATTAATAGAAAAAAATTTTTTTGACTTTGAAGAAGTCGCATACAATATTGGAAAATTTAACAGCCGCTATTGTATCCAAACAGATTTAACAAAGTTTGACGGCGGAATTGAAAATAATGCGGGTTCTTTGGGGCACGGTCTGCCTTTTGCGGCGGGAATCGCCTATGCAAATAAAATAAAAAAATCACCCTCAACTGTGTATGTTTTATGCGGGGACGGAGAATTTTGCGAAGGCACCATGTGGGAATCTTGTATTTTTGCATCTTCCAAAGAATTGGATAATCTTTTTGTAATTATTGATGATAACGATTCTGCGGGCGCAATGGTTGATATGGGCAATATGAAAGAAAAACTTAATGCTTTTAATTTTGATGTAAGAATTGTTGACGGGCATAACCTTGATGAACTTGAAAAAACATTTATTGAACTAAAAAAAATAAAAAACAATAAGCCGAAAGCCATTATTGCAAAAACCGTAAGAGGGTTTGGTTCAAAAACAATGACAGAAAATGACATCTGGTTTCATAAAAGCCCGAACAAAGAAGAACTTGAAATGCTTATCGGGGAGGTTGAATTGGCATGAGACGCGCATTTTTAAATCGTGTTAAGGACATGATACAAAACGAAAAAGATACAACATTTTTTACGGTCGATATCGGAATGTGGGCAATCAGGGATGTTTTAAGGGATTATCCCGAAAGATGCACAAATGTCGGGATTTATGAAGACGGAATGATTTCAATAGCGGCAGGCATGGCATACAGGGGTCTTGTGCCGACAATTTTCGGTATTCAGCCTTATTTAATCGAGCGTGCGCTGGAGCAAATTAAAATGGATTTAGCTTATCAAAAATTAGGGGTGAATATAGTAGGAACGGGCGCTGCCGTCGATTATCCGAAATACGGCTATTCTCATTACTGTGCGGAAGATTTGCATATTATAAAAGCAATTCCGGGGTGCGAATTTATAGCGGCGGGAAGCGCTAAACAGTTTATCCGGCTTTTTAATCAAACTTATCGCGATAATAAGCCGACATTTTTCAGAATAAGCGATCATCCCAATAAAATTTATGATCCGGACGTTGAATTTAATAAAGCAAATGTTATGCAAAAAGGTTCAAAAGCAACCGTTATTGCGGTTTCCGTTATGCTTGACGACGTAATGGAAGTTTGCAAAGACTCGGATGTCAGCGTTTTATATTACACAACGCTTGAACCGTTTGATAATGAAACACTTTCAAAATATTATAACGGCGGCAAAATACTCATTGTTTCGCCGCAATTTGAAGGCAGCCTTGTACATGATGTCGTAAAAACATTTGAAGGCAAACCTTTGCAAATTGAAGAAGTTGCATTTCCGAGAGAAATTTTCAGAAACTACGGTACATATGAAGAAAAAATGCAGCATTACGGACTTACAAAGGAAGCGATAGAACAAAAACTTCAAAAATTAACGGAAATCCGATATGAAACAATTTGAAAATAAAGTGGTTTTAATAACCGGTGCGACTTCAGGAATAGGCAAAGCATGCGCAAAAATGTTTGCAAAAGAAAATGCAAAAGTTATTCTTGTCGGGCGAAACATAAAAAGAGGACAAAAAATCGAAGATGAAATAAATAAAACATCCGGCAACGCCTTTTTTATACAATGTGATGTTTCAAATGAAACACAGGTTAAAAATATGGTTTGCGCGGCCGTTAACAAATACAAAAAGGTGAACATACTTTTTAACAACGCAGGCATTATGCCAAAATCCGAAGAAATCGAAAATATTTCTTTTGATGACTGGCAAAAAACTCTGGATATAAATTTAACCGGTTTATTTTTGGTTACAAAATATTTAAAACAATATTTATTAAAAGAAAAGGGCGTCATTATAAATAATGCTTCAATTGCGGGTCTTCAACACTATGCTTCCGGTAGAAGCTATGCATACAGCGCAAGTAAGGCTGCGGTTATACAATTTTCTCATCAAATTGCGAAAAATTATGCTCCGGAGGGAATAAGAGTTAATTGTATTGCGCCGGGAATAATTGATACTCCCATTTTAGGCGACAGAGACAGAAAATTATATGCTCAAAGAGTTCCTCTTAAACGTTTGGGTACGCCCGATGATGTTGCAAAAGCAGTTTTGTTTTTGGCGTCTGACAGCGCTTCTTACCTTACGGGAACGGTTTTGCCGATAGATGGCGGAGTGTCTTTATAGATTTAATGAATATTTTAAAATTTAAATAAAAATGAACAAATCTTTTTTATAATCGTTATATGTATATAGTGATTATGGGAGTAAGTTTTATGAAAAAATTTCTGGTTTTAGGTTTGGCATTGGCTGCGATTTCATGTTCTTCGGTTTATGCAAAGGAGAGTGCATATAATTTTGAACACGGCAAATCCGTTCTTATAAGTTCAAACGATAATAATGATGTTGATTTTAAGCGGGATGGTTACAGGCATAAAGAATTTAACAGGGATAATAAAAACCGTCCCGATATAAAAGGGCAAAGGGACCAAAGAAAAGAATTCGGCAAAGATAATAAGCGCCCCGAATACAGAGGGGAAAACGGCAGCCGCCGCCCGGGCGAATTTGATAAAAAAGGAAACAGGGGTCCTAAATTTGATGTTGATAAGAACAATCAAAAAGATATGAAACGTTATTCGGACAGAGACGATAAATTCAACAAAAACGGTAATAAAAGACCCGATTTTAAAAATGATAAAAGCCGCCCCGAATTTAACAAAGGCAAAGACAAGAAACAAAACTATAAAAAAGGAAATAACGGAAACCACTACGGGCAATATAAAAATAAATCAAAAGGATACGGTAAAAATAAAAAGAATAAAGACGAGGATTAATAAAAAGGGCTTAAAAAAGCCCTTTTTAAATCTTTTTAAATATCAAACTCGTATTTATGCCGCCGAATGCAAAATTATTTGACATTATTATATCGGTTTTAATTTCTCTCGCTTCATTTTTTATGTAATCAAGTTTTCCGCAATCTTCATCAACGTTTTCAAGATTTATCGTAGGATAATAGCGGTTATTGTTCATCATCATTATCGATAAAACCGCCTCTATTGCTCCGCATGCGCCTAAAGTATGCCCCGTGTAGCTTTTAAGGGAGCTTGTCGGAACTTTTCTTTTAAAAATGTTTTCCGTTGCGTTTGATTCCGCTATATCTCCCTGAATTGTTGCGGTTCCGTGAGCGTTAACGTATCCTATGTCGTCCGGGGAGATTTTTGCGTCTTTAATTGCAAGTTCAAGCGCATTTTTCATTGTGTCCTGATTGGGGTTTGTAATGTGGCAGCCGTCCGTTGACGTGCCGAAACCTATAATTTCGGCATAAATTTTTGCGTTTCTTTTTTTTGCATGTTCGTATTCTTCCAAAATTAATGTTCCCGCTCCTTCGCCTAAGACAAGCCCGTCTCTTTCTTTGTCAAAGGGTCTCGGGGTTAAATTCGGAGTATTATTTTTAAGGCTTGTTGCATATAATGTGTCAAAAATCGCAATGTGCGACGGATGAAGTTCTTCCGCGCCGCCCGCAATCATAACCGTTTGATATCCGTTTTTGATTGCTTCGTATGCGTATCCTATCCCCATTGAACCGGATGTACAGGCAGTTGAAGCGGGGACAAGCCTTCCTTTTAATTTAAAATACAAAGAAATGTTTACGGTGGTGGTTTGCGGCATCATTTTGACATAGGAGCCCGAATTTACGCACCTTACCTTTTTTTCCACCTGCATTGTATAAAAATCGATAATAGATGTCAGCGAGCCTGATGATGAGCCGTAGCTTACGCCCGTTTGTCCGTTTGTTATAATTTCATCGTTTATAAGTCCCGAATCAATCAATGCTTCTTCCGAGCAGGCTACCGCAAAGAGCGCCACTTTTCCCATTGTTCTTGTGATTTTTCTTGTAAAATGTTCGGGAATTTTAAAATCATTGACGGGAGCCGCAAGACGTGTGTTCAGGTTTTCAAATTCATCCAAAACATTCCAATATTCAACGCAATTTTTATATTTGTCCAAATTTGAACAAGCGGTATTTATATCGCACCCGAGGGGGCTTTTTAGCGCCATTCCCGTTATAACGACTCTTTTCATTACGCCATGCCTCCGTTAACGGAAATTACCTGCCCCGTTATATATGAAGCATCTTCAGATAAAAGATAATTTATCAGGCTTGCAACCTCTCTCGGCGTTCCAGTTCTTTTCATCGGGATTAATTTTTTAATTTCATCAGGGGGAATATCTTTTATCATATCCGTTTCAATTATGCCGGGGGCAACGCAATTTACGGTAATCCCTCTTTTTGCAAGCTCAAGGCTTAGCGCTTTTGTGGCGCCTATTATTCCCGCTTTTGAGGCGCTGTAATTTACCTGTCCTCTGTTGCCTTTTAGTCCCGAAATTGAAGAGAGCGTTATGATTCTTCCTTTAATTCTTTTTTCAATCATCGGCATAATAATCGGTTTTAAGACGTTGTAAAAGCCGCCCAAATTCGTATTAATAACTTCATCCCATTCCGAATCTTCCATAACGGGGAAAACATTATCTTCTGCAATTCCCGCATTTAAAACAACTCCGTAGTATATGCCGTGTTCTTTAATGTCGTTTTCGATTTTTGTTTTTGCGTCATATCTTTCTTTGATATCAAAGTTTAATATTCTTGCGGTTTGTCCGAGAGCTTCAATTTCTTTTTTTACGGAAAGAGCGGAATCAAGATTATTTTTATAATGCAAAACTATGTTGTAACCGTTTTTTGCAAGATATAATGCGGTTTCTTTTCCTATTCCGCGGCTTGAGCCCGTAATTAAAACTGTTTTATCCATACATCCCCGCTATATCAAGACTGCCCGCTTTGGGCTGATATACGTTAATTACAGCCCTCTGGCATTCGACAGTATCATTATAGATAAAACACTCGAACGAAACAAGCTCGTTGTCCGTAAAAATTTCTTTTGCTTTAATTGTATATGTTTTGCCTTTTTCAAAGCGTTCGATATTATTTTTAAATTGTCTTGTACCCAATAAAAAACCGACTTCGGGCTTGGTGCGGTTATTTTTATAAAAAGCGTAACACCCGACGGTTTGCGCCATAAATTCAATTCCCGTTAAATAATCAGCTCCTTCAACCGTTTTATCGTAAAAGATTTTATTTTCATTGATTGTTACGCTTGCTTTTGCTTCCGCTTTTTCAAGGTCAGCATAAAGCAATTCATCAATTAAAATCATCGGATGATTATGAGGGAGTATTTTTTCCAAATCGGGCTTATTTTTCATCGTCTTCTTCTCTTCCGAATATTATTGAGGCGTTTGTTCCGCCGAATCCGAGTGCATTATTCATTATATATTTGATATTATCCTTCCTTTCATTTGTTTTAACAAGATTAATTAAAGGAAGATTGTCATCATAGACGTTATCATACGTATGAGGATATAGAAGGTTATTTTTATTTATTTTTTTATCAATCAATGCTAAACAAAACGCCGATTCTACGGCAGAAGCAGCCCCCAGGGCATGGCCCGTTATTCCTTTTGTGGAACTTGATTTTATTTTATTTTTAAAGACCTTATATATGGCGTTTGCTTCCGCAATATCGTTAGATATTGTTCCCGTTCCGTGCAGGTTGATATAATCAATGTCATCGGGAAGAAGGCTTGCATATTTAAGCGCTTTTACCATGGCATTTGACGCTTCAATTCCCGCAGGGTCCGGGGTTGCAAAATGATAAGCGTCCGAAGTTTCCCCGAAGCCTTTTATTATAAAGGAATTTTGCGCTTTTTCTTTTTCAAGAATAAATAAAGCCGCCCCTTCCGATAAATTAATCCCTTTTCTGTTTTTTGAAAAAGGAATTGCTCTTTTGTCGGATAACAATTCAAGCGAATTGAAACCGTATGACGGCATAACGGAGATTGCATCTGCTCCGCCCGCAATAACGGCGTCCGTGAGATTGTTTTCCAAAAGGTATATTGCTTCAATAAAAGCTTTAATTCCCGAGGTACATGCGCTTGAAACGCCTATATGAGCACCTTTCAGGTTATAATGTTTTTTTATAAAACCCGCAGGGTTGCTTATTTCCGTATGAAAAATGCTGTTTGAAGCTTCGTATTCGTCAATGCCGGAATTTGTCGTTCCGATGACGACAGAAATTCTTTTAGGCCCGTATTTTTTTATTAAATCTTTTATCTTATCATCAAGACATTCGGCGCAATATAACAATAAACGGTTGCATCTTGTATTATATCTTTCGTCTTTTATTTCGGGCAGGTTTTTTTCTGCCGTTCCGAAATAAAAAGAAGAACCTTTTATTATATCTTCTCTTTTTTTAAGAAGGGACGTATTTTGATTTATCAAATTATCGAATATCTCGTTTATATCCCCGCCTGCGTTACAGATGCAGGAATAGCCGTTAATCAGGATATTGTTCATTTTGTTTTATTTTAGATATGATAAAATTTATATTACCATAAAACGTTAAATAAAAAGCAGATATAAATGAAGTCGGAATTTTGTATAGAAAAATGCTGTTATAAAAATGATTTTGATTTGGATTTATCTTTTTTAAACCCGATAACAAGAAGAAGATTGTCCGATATCGATAAAATGACTTTGTTTTTATTGAATGAATGTTATGAAAATAACACAGATACAAGAATTGTTTTTGCTTCAAGATTCGGAGAGTTTGAAAGGCTTAAAAAACTGATTAATCAGTATAAAAGCGACAATGAAGTATCCCCCAACAATTTCGGCATGTCGGTTCATAACAGCCCAATCGGGCAATTTTCGCTTCTAAACGGTATAAAAACGGGATATTCCTCAATTGCTTCCGAAGAAGATACGTTTTTAAGGGGGTTTATCCAGGCCGTTTTATATTCAAAAGAAACCAATGTTCTTTTTTGCTGTGCGGATTTTATTGAAGGCAAAATTGAAGGATTTTGCGCTTTAATTACGGCAAAAGGCGGCAGATGCCGTTTTGAAATTGAATATTCAGATGAAAACGAATGCAAAAATCCCGATATGAAAGATTTTTATGAATTTATCGAAGATAAAAACAAAAACGAGCTTCAAACAAAGTTTTTTAAACTTTTAAAGGTGTATTTATGAAAAAAATTTTAAGAAGCTTTCTTGTTTTATTTTTGTTTGCGTTTTTCGGTTCGGGCGCATTAATTTTAAATTTTATAATTTTTCCTTTTATAAACTTTTTTATTTCCGAAGAAAAAAGAATTTATATAAGTTCAAACATTATACATTCAAGCTGGAAATTTTTTATTAATATGATTTTATTTTGTAAAATCATACGAATTAATTTTCAAAATAAAGACAGATTAAAAGATATAAAGGGAAAGATAATAGTTGCAAATCACCCGACATATATCGATATTCTTATTTTGATTGCCAATATGAAAAATACGCTCTGTGTCGCAAAAAAAGAATTAAAAAAGAATTTTTTTATGGCAAATATAGTAAAAACCGCATATATAGTAAATGATGAAAATAATCTTGAATTTATAAACGAAGCAAAAAATGCGCTTGATTCGGGGTTTAATATAATTATTTTTCCGACCGGAACAAGAACGGAAGAAAACAAAGAACCTAAGCTTCATAAAGGCGCTTCAAACCTTGCCGTTCAATGCAATAAAGATATAATTCCCGTTTATATAAACTGTTCAAGAAAATTTCTTGCAAAAGGACAAAAGGTATACGATGCGGGGCGGGATATAATTGATTTTGACATAACGATAAACGAAACAATCAAAATTGAAGAAATTAACGGTCTTGATTTAACCGAAATTCAAAAAAGAAACCGTATTAACGAAATAATCAAAAAAAGAATT
>DVJH01000104.1 GCA_018710795.1 Candidatus Galligastranaerophilus gallistercoris
AAAAAATCGCAGGTAAAAAGCATATTGTCTTCTTTAATATATGTAAACATCGTATCGGGCCAATGAACACCGGGCGCCATAATAAATTTAAGCGTTTTATCCCCGAGGGAAATTTCCTCATTATTTTGTACAACACGGATTTTATCTTCGGGAACAAGAAGCATTTCCATAATATTTTGTTTACATTTATCGTTTGTTAAAACGACAGCATCGGGGAATTTTTCAAGCAATGAAGGAATTGAGCCCGAGTGATCCTGTTCGCCGTGGTTTGCAATGATATAATCAATTGCCCCTATATTGTTTTCATCAAAGTTTTTTAAGTATACATCGCAAAACGGCGGATACATGGTATCAATTACTGCTGTTTTATCGCTTCCTTTTACGATATAAGAATTATAAGTAGTACCGTGTTCAAGCGGTATTAATTCGTCAAAAACAACTCTGTCGGAGTCATTAAGACCTGCATAGAAGATATTATTTTTTATTTCTTTAAACAACATTTGTTATCTCCTTTATAAATTTACTTAAAAATTTTATCATAAAGACAAACTAAAAATCCCGCTTAATCAAGCGGGATTAAAACTGCCCTGGGCCGGACTTGAACCGGCACGAGGGTATTAGCCTCATTGGATTTTAAGTCCAACGTGTCTACCTATTCCACCACCAGGGCATATAGACATAAATCAGTTTAATATATCAAGATTAAATGTCCATACTTAATTTTGAGAATCAATCAAATCGTTGATTTCCTGCACCATTTGCTCTGCGCTTACGCCGTGAACCTTGGCGCCTGCTTCAAGATTTTCAAATCTTGCGGCAGCACAGCCGATGCAGCCGAGCCCGTATTTTGCGAATATTTCAAGACTTTCCGGGTGCTGTTGAACGATATCTATAATACTCATTTCTTTTGTAACTTTTGCCATAATTTTGCCTTTTTTAATCTGATTATTAAGTATTATACTATGAAAAAAATAAAATCAAAAAATACGTTTGAAAATTTTGAACCCGTCGGCATGGCGGGAATTAACAGAGCCATAAGAAAAACCATGATAACTTTTGAGCCCGTAGAGGAAAATATTATTGATCGGATTCAAAATTTTTATCAACGAGTTTTGCAAAGTCTGAAGGCTTTATGTCTTTAATAAAGTTTTTAAATTCAGCCGTTTCTTCTTCGTCTTTTTTGGAATCCGTTGAAATTGCACCGTCTGCCATAACCGCAGCCGAAACCAAAATCGGAACGTCGGCCCTTATTGCAATTGCAATGGCGTCTGACGGTCTTGAATCGACTTCTGTCTCTTTTCCGTTTGAATCTTCAAGAAAAATGGATGAAAAATAGGTTTGTTCGTCAACATCGTTTATTTCTATTCTTGTAATTTTAAAGCCTGCCTGACGTGCAAAATTAATAAATAAATCATGCGTTAAGGGTCTTGAAGAGGGAATATTTTCAATTTTTCTTATTATGGAACTGGCTTCGGCGGAACCTATCCATATAGGAAGCGCTTTTCTGTTTTCCGTGTCATTTAAAACTATAATGGGCGAACCCGTTCTTGTGTCAAGCGCTATGCCCATAACTCTCATTTCAATCATGATTTATGCTCCTTAATTTATAAGGATTATACCAGTAAAACGGTATTAAAAAAACCCGCCATTAATATGACGGGTTTTATTTTATTTATTATATAAATTACCAAATAAAGTCTACAAAGGAATTCCAAAGATTGGCCGCGCCTTCCGCAATTCCTGAAACGAATCCGCCGATTGCGTTTCCGATTGATCTTAAAAGACCGGGTTCATCGGGTTTAACGCCCAGTATATCAATTGCTTCTTCTCTTGTGCAGCCCGTAGATTGCTGCAGTGCCGCAATTTTTTGTTCATCGGCATCAGAATATACCGGTTGTTCTTCAGTTAATTCCGAAGGTACATCATAGCCGAGCTCTTCAAGGTATGATGCCGCATCTTCTTTTGAAAATCCTGAATCTACAAGGCTGTTAAACATTGCTTCAATTTCTGTCGAATCTGCCTTCGGTCCGATTGTATCGCCGAGTTTTTCAATGGCTTCGGTACGTGTTATACCGTATTTTTCCATCATTAATTGAATTTTTGATTCGTCTTCTTCGGAATATATGCCGAGTTTTGCCTGTTCTTCATCGGTTACGGTGTAACCGTCGGCAAGTGTTGCTTCAAGTGCTTCCTGAGTTGAAGAATATATGCCTGCATCAACAAGTTCTTCTAAGTCGGCAGCGTCCAGTGTAATAGGTTCGCCGTCTTCATCTACAAGAATTTCGCCCGTTGAAGTCGTAGAAGTAGATACGCCGTTATTGGGATCAACCGCAATGTATCCCGAACCCCAGGGGTATTCAACATAGCCCGATGAATTTGAGGTCGAAGATGTTGAATTTGAGGTTGTAGAATTTGAAGTTGAATTTGTCGTATTTGATGTTGATGAATTTGTTGTCGTTGAATTTGAATAGTTGTTAGAATATGTTCCGCTGATTGAATTTGTGCTGTTTGATGTTGCGGTATTTGAGCCGTCATCTCTTACGTGTGTTACGCCGGAGCCGCCTTCCGAAAAATCAAATATGGTGCCTAAACTCTGATCATACCATTGTTTTGTATACAGGCTGTCATCGTGGAGTTTTTGCAGTTTAACGTATCCCGTGTCAGAATCTTGAACCGCATAAAACCCTGCCTGGTTATAAATTGAAGTCGGTGCGCAGCCGACACCTACGTAACTTGCGTTACCCGCAAGAGTGCCGGATAATGTGCCCTGAAATTTTGCTAAATCCGTTGCGTTGCTCGGATCAAAAAATGTGTAAGACATTGTTTATCTCTCTTTCCTCTTTTGGTTAATAATAATTCTTTATGCATCAAGTGCAGCAATATCTGCCGCGCTCATTCCGTATGATAAATCCGAATCGTTAAATACGCTTCCCGAGGTCGATTGCGAAAAATCAAATTCGGTACCGAGACCCTGATCGTACCATTGTTTTGTATACAGGCTGTCATCGTGGAGTTTTTGAAGTGTTACATAACCCGTATCTGTATCCTGAAGCGCATAATAACCTGCCTGGTTATAAATTGAAGTCGGAGCCATTGCAACACCGACCTGTGTCGCTCTGCCTGCAAGCGTACCCGCAAGAGTGCCTTGAAATTTTGCCAAATCCGTTGCAAGCGACGGGTCAAAAAATACTTCTGTCATGAATAATCCTCTCAAATTTAATCTCGTACTAAAATAAAAAATTTTTTATATAAAAAATTGCCATTTAATAAAAAATTTTTATATAACCCGTATATAACAAGGGTTTCAGGATGTTACAAAACTTAACAATAATTTATGTTAGTATACATTTATGCTAAAAGGACCGTTTCTGGATAAAGATTTTATAGGCTCAAATAAAAATTACGACAAGGCCGATATCGTTATGCTCGGCATGCCGTATGATTGCACCTGTACAAACCGTGCGGGCACCCGCTTTGCTCCGCAGCAAATCAGGGTCGAGAGCATCGGTATTGAAACATATTCGCCTTATTTCGATAAAGATATATCGGATATTGAATTTTTTGACGCGGGCGATTTGGAGTTTCCGTTCGGAAATGCCGAGAAAATGCTAAAAATCACGGAAGAAAACGTTGATTGCATTTATAAAGATAATAAAAAACTCCTCGGGATCGGCGGCGAGCACCTTGTTACGCTCGGAAGCATTCGTGCATTGAAAAAATATTATAAAAATATTGCCGTTGTACAATTTGACGCGCACACCGACTTAAGAGACGAATATCTGGGCGAAAAATACACGCATTCGGGCGTAATGAAGCAGATTGCAAATTTAATCGGCTTTGAAAATATAGCGCAAATCGGTATACGCTCGGGCGAAAAACAGGAATTTTCCTTAATGCAAAAATACAATACGCATAAATTTTCGCCTGCGGAGCTTGATATTTTTTCGGATAAAAAAATATTTATCACGATTGATTTAGATGTTTTAGACCCTTCATTAATGAGCGGGGTCGGAACACCGGAAGCCGGCGGTATGAGCTATATTGAACTTATCAACTGGTTAAAATACTTAAAGAAATTTGATATTACAGGAATTGATATTGTTGAGCTTGCGCCCGATATCGACACGACAAAAACATCAACGGCTACGGCGTGCAAACTTATAAGAGAGTGCTTAAGCATTTTATAGTTTTAATCGTATTTTTGCATAAAGTATCCAAATCGGAATTATTTTCAATGACATAATCCGCTTTTTTTATTTTTTCGGATTCAGGGAATTGAGAATTTATTCTTTTCAGTGCATAAGATTTTGAATAGTTGTTTCTTTTTATAAGCCTATCCAGACGTATATTTACATCGGATGAGACAAATATTATTTTGTCAAAATATTTGTTGAAACCGGATTCAAAAAGCATAGGCGCAACAACAAATATAATTTTTTCTTTATTGTTTTCACTAAAAAAAGCGAACATCTCGTCTTTTATAAAAGGATAGATAATGTTTTCAAGGGTTTTTAGTTTTTTATTATCGTCAAAGATAAATTTTGCAATTTCGGATTTATTATCGCTATTAAATTCATTTTTAAGTTTACTTTTAAGTGCAGTCGAATTGTTGTATAAAAATTCCGTAACCTCATCAAGACAAAGGGTTTTATAATGCAATTCATCCAGAATATTTTTAACGGCAGATTTTCCCGAAGATATGTTTCCCGTTATTGCAACTTTTAACATGATTTCACAATACAACAAACACATTGTATAATTCAAATTATGAACAGGAAAATTAACGTCATTGCCAAAAAAGAAGAAAATTTAAGCATACTTGAATCAATATTAAAATCAAGAAATATAACAGATATCAAGGCTTATATGAACCCGGAAGATAAAGATTTATCCTCGCCTTACGTTTTTTCCGATATGGAAAAAGCTGTTACAATCATAAATGATGCAATAAAAAATAATGATAAAATCTTAATCTGGGGAGATTTTGATGCAGACGGAGTAACTTCATGCGCAATTTTATATAAAACCCTTAGAGCGCTCGGCGCAAATGTTGAATATTTTCTTCCCGATAGAATACTTCACGGTCATGGGATTAATTTAAAAGAACTTTTAAAATTAAAAGCAAAAGATAAAATCAAACTGATAATTACCGTCGATTGCGGAATATCAAACATAAAAGAAATTGAATTGATAAAAACGATGGGTACAAAAACAATAATAACCGATCACCATGAACAGGGAGAGATTTTACCTGCCGCAGATTGTATCATTAACCCTAATGCCGATAATTCGCTTGATGAGAATTTAAAAGTTGATGAAATTAAAAAAGTTTCATACCTGTCGGGTGCCGGAGTGTCATTATTTTTATCGCTTGCGCTTCTTGACAGCGGGTTTGATGAATTAAAAAAAGAATTGATTGCAATTTCAGCCATAGGAACGATATCCGATGTCGTGCCGCTTGAAGGCGATAACAGAATAATTGCGGCAAAGGGCCTGAAATATATTAATGAAAAAGAAAATAAAGGTGTAGATAAATTGTTTGAGAAGCAAAATATCTCAAAAAAAATTACAAGCGAAGATATTGCATTTATTTTGACACCGAGAATTAACGCCGCAGGCAGGCTTGATAAACCCGATGAAGCATTAAATCTTTTAGTTGAACAAGATGATTTTAAGCTTGATATGATAATAGAAAAGCTTGATAATTTGAATAAAATAAGGCAAAATCTCTGCGATAAAACATATCTTGAAGCGGTTAATTCCGTCATTCCGTCTGATGATTGCATCGCTTTATATAATGAAAACTGGCATATAGGAATTATCGGCATTGTTGCTTCAAAACTTGTCGAAAAATTTCACCTGCCCGTATTTTTAATGACAAAAGATGATAACAATATGCTCAGGTGCTCTATAAGAGGTACAAAACAGTATAATATCGCAGAAATTCTTTTCCAAATGAGAAATTATTTTGCGGGTTTCGGCGGTCATAAAATGGCAGGCGGATTCAGTGCTGATTTGAATTCAACCGACGTTGAAACTATTATAAATCAAATAAAATTAACCGTTTCAGACAATAAAGATGACAGCGTCGATGAAAATTCAATTACCGTTGATATGGAATTAAATGCAGATGATGTTAATTCGGATTTAATAGAAGATCTTGAATGCATGCAGCCTTTTGGTGCGGGAAACCCGCAGCCCGTATTTTTATTTAAAGATGCGCTTTTAGTTTCAAAGCGTACAATAGGAAAAGAACAAAATCATCTTTCGCTGACCCTGCAAAAAGATTCAAAAAATTTCTGCGCCCTTTGGTGGAAACATTCAACAACAAGCATTAATGAAAACGAAACAACGGATATAATCTTTAAACCGGAAATAAATGAATATAACGGCGAGAAAAAAATTCAACTTATTATCCAAACCCTGCCCGATGATATCAATGAACAAGTTTTTATCCGCTCCGTAAAATTGTATGATCATCGCCAAAAAGAGGGCATTCTTGATAAAATCAATTCATACGTCGAAAATAAAGGCGGGAGCGTAAAAATATATGCAACCACAATAAATACAAAAAAAGAGTTTGCAAATTTTCCCTCGCTTAAAAATAATATTATAAGTACGCTCACTCCTCAAAAATCGCTTATGCTGTTTGATTATCCGACCGATGAAGACGGCTTTAGAGAACTCATCTCAAAAACAAAACCTCTGCAATTACACCTTATGAAAAATAAATTTTCAAAAAACCCCGACGATTATATCTCCCAGATATGCGGCATGATAAAATTTGCAT
>DVJH01000105.1 GCA_018710795.1 Candidatus Galligastranaerophilus gallistercoris
AGATGTATTATGCACGGATAATTTATTTGATAAAGATGAACTGGATACAAAAATATTTATTTACGATAAAACTTCAAAAGATGAAAACAGGGCATACAAAGATGTATCGGGAGAAGCAATAACCGAAAGAGGAAAATCCTTAGGATTTTGGGTTGATAAAGAAACAATCGATAACGGCGAATTTTCAAAACTTTTATCAACAGCGTTTCATGAGCTGACGCATAAATTCGGCGGAGATGAAAGCCAAATTTTCTCATACAAATTAACGGACGTTATGGAAAAAGTATTTTTGGCAATAAATGAAAACCCCGACATTGCAACAAAATTAAAAATACTCGAAAAAGCCTGGAATGAACAGAAGGAATAGATAATTCCACATAACATATAAAGAGACATAACAAGCCTTAAACAAGAATAAACCGCAGTTGTGCACAAAGTTTAAGTTATATTAAGTCAACCGGAAAAATATAGCAAATATTTTTTCAATATATACTTTATATATATAACCCATTAAAAGAGGACAAGAGTTGAGTTATATTAACATTAATGCAGAGAACAATTCTGTATACCTATCATCATATTCAAATAACGACACAAATTTATTCACCGATCAAAATATTGAGAAAAATGTTTCAATCTTTAACTCGGATAATATTGACGCGTCAAATCAAATTGAAGAATCCGCCGAAAGCTTAAGACAAGAGCTTCAAGACGTACAAGATGAACAAGGAATTATAGGAAAAGCTTGGAACGGGATTAAGAATTTAATCGGACTCGGCGTGGGCTCAGATAAGGTTGAAGATAAAATAGAACAATATGAAAACGGTGAAATTACATATGATGAAGCACTTGATTATATTGAAACATATGAAGCAAAACAAGAAGGTACGGTTGATTTAGCCGCAAACCTCATAGCAGGAGCAGTAACAGGAACCATTGCCGTAGTTTCCGGAGGAACTTTAACGGCAGCAGGTGTTGCGGCAGGTGCAGCAATCGGCGGTGCGGTTAAAGCCGGTGTTAAAACGGCCGACAGAGCAACAAATGAAATAAATGGCGATGCCCTTGACGCAAAACAAATTGTAAAAGACACAATAACCGGTGCAGTTGACGGCGCACTGAATGTTGCAACCGCAGGAATGGTTAAAGGCGCAATAGCAGGAAATTCCATGAAAAAAGCCGTCATTGAAGGCGTAAAAACCGGTGCAAAAGCAGGCGCAATTTCAGGCGCAGGGGCAGGTGCGGCATCATATACGGCAGATGTAATCACAGAAAAAGACATGGAATTTTCACTAAAAGATTTAGCATTATCAACCTTTAATAACGCAGCAGCAGGTGCAGTTATGGGTGGCATTATGGGTGGTGCAACGCAGGGAATTGCACAAAACAAAATAAATAAAACGCCGATCCGGGATACAAAGCAAGTTGCACAAGGCAATAAAATTGAGGCTGAGAATACCGAATCAACAAAACCTCTCGATGAGATAACCGCACAAGAAGAAATAACAGAGACCACAGCAATTGTAGACAATATCGGAATAGAAGATAAATCGACAGGAATTAAAAAAGTGCAGGCTGCAAAAAAGACAATGCCTGCCGCGCCTGATGATTATTCAGACACCAAGGCATTTACCGAATATATGGAAGAAAGAATGCGTGTTCAATTATCCGCAAAATCCGAAGCCGATATTGACCAAATGATAAAAGAAATAGCAGAAAAAACAGGTGTAAGCGAATATGAAGCAGCGGAGACCTTAGCCGAACTTACGCAATTTACGAGCTATTCACAGGTTCCCGAATTATCCAAAGAATTACAACGACTTAAAATAAGCGGTATATATAGAGGCGACGGCGATGGTATATCCTTAAATAAAGTTATGAGATATGTAAGCGATAAAAAGGGGCAGGTAAAATTATACGATGGTTTCGATTCAAATACCGAGGGCTTTTTTCTTGATGAACAGGGTTTAAAATATTTAAGCAGCCTTGACGATAGCGCAAAAGCCGCATTTGCACAAAAAGTAAAAGACGGCGATGTAAAACTCCTGTGTATTGACGGATGGAACATATCTCTTGATACGGACGGTTCATATCTATCATACGGTATGTTTGGACAAGAGGCGGACTTAACATCACTTGCAACGCAAGTTATCAAAAAAGCTCAAAGCGAAGGTGTGCAAGTATCGGAATACTTATGCGAATTGAATTCAGATATTCAAACAAGAGTAAAAAATATTCTCGGCGACGATATTATCATTGATATTATAAGTAATGATAAAGCAAAAACCAACTTTTATTATTTAGACAATTACGCCAAAACAATATCCGAAACCATGGCACCTACTATGCCGACACAAAAAGAAATGAGCATTGCAATTGATACCATAATAGAAGAAAAAATGCCAAATGCAAACCCGAGCGAAATAAAACAGGCAAGAAAACTTCTTGCCGAATATTATGACAAAATGTTTGTAGGTTTTTCATCGGAAAATTTAACCGAAGAAATGGTAAGTAAATATGCGGCAATTCAAACACAAGTTAAAGCGATGGGAAAAACAATGGATGATGTTGTTTATTTAATACCTACGGAACATCAAGGCAGCATTAAAAGTTTCGATTTGCTTTTATATCAATATTCAAAAGCAAACGGCGGAATTGATCCCGATCAAATAATAAGATATTGCAGTACTAAAACAACGCCAAACATTCCCGAAGGAAAGGTTGCGGTTGTGCTTGATGACATTGTAGGCAGCGGCTTTACAATGACAGATCAAGAATTTAAAATTAATAACTTTTTAAATATGAATCCGGATACGCCCGTAATATTCACACCTTTATGTTCGCTAAAAAAAGGTATAGACAGAATTAACAAAGCTATTACAAAAGAAATGAGCGGAAATGGCGCATTAATTGATTGTGCAACGGTTGATTATACAGGAACGATTGCTAAGAATCTGACAATAAAAGAAAGAAACTTATTAAACAAGCTATTGGGAGATACCGGATTCAAAGACGGATGCGCCTGCACGGCAATGCCATATATGATGCCGGATAACAATTCAGATGCAAGTTCGGTATTTTTGCATTCATTTTTAAACAGTCAACAAGGAAATAAAGTACGCGTGCAGCTCACTGAAATAGTAGAAAATAAATACAAGAATTCAAATTAAAGTATTTATATGTTAAGATAAAATAAGGAAATAAAGAATGAATATATTTTTTAACAAAATTAACGGCGTTTTGCAAACAAAGCATTGCGAATCAAAGGTAGACAAAGTGGCAAAAAAACATACTATAGATAATGAAGTTGTAAAAGATTTGATTGCGGAAATTGAAAATGCTAAAGATGGTAAATCTGCAGTTGAAGCCCTATTGAATGCCGTAGAAGACGGAAGGCTTGAAGAATGCAGTGGTAATTGCTTCAAAAACGGTGATTATTATATATTAAATCTTTTTAAATACGATGCACTGCCATATACCGACAATATGAAAAGAATAAGCGACTTGCAACTGGGAATCGCCCCAAGACAAGCTGCAGTTATCGCAAAAGACGACGAATATTTTATAGTAAACGAAATTAAAGGCTGCAAATCAGGTGCTTTAATACCTTTTCAAGAGGCAAAAAATAAACTTTTGAAAGAAGATTTGCTTGCAGCATATAAAGATTTGCAAAAAGTTACAAAAGCAGGCATAGCAGATGAATCTAACTTGCGTTCAACCGAACAATGGTTTGTAACACCAGATGACAACAGGATTGTTATGCCGTCGTGGAACAGATTGCGTCCCCTAGGCAATTCAGATGAAAGAAATCAGACGCTGGAACGATATTATGAAATGCTTTTTAAAAACTAGGATATCTTTCTTTTGAATTTTTAATTTCCGATGGATTTACATATAAATCATGTGCAAGAAGCTTTAATTCGGAAGCCAGTTCTACTGAATTTTTCCACTTATCGGGAATTGCATCCTCACCAAGATAAGCGCCCATAATATTCCCGACTATTGCACCTGTAGAATCGCTGTCTCCGTCATGATTAACAGACAAAATTATCGCATTTTCAAAATCATCAGGCGACTTAAGAACGCAATAAAGTGCGATTGCCATGGCTTCATCGCCGTGCCAGCCTTCACCCAGATTTCTTATGGCATCATCACTTTTTATATCGGAATGAGCATATTTAATTGCCTTTTTCATTAAATTCAAAACGTTTTCATGATCGTCATATTCTTTTAATATCTCCATTGCAATATCAACAGATTCATCAAGACTTTTACCTTGTATAAGATTCGCAATAATACAAGAGTGAATGCCTGCGGGAAGATATGCATCCGGCGACCCGTGGGTAAGAGCGGCACACCTTGCCCCAACATCAAACGCTTTTTTAGAATCTTTATAATATTTTAATCCTGCGGGAGCAACTCTCATAACTCCGCCACAGCCTTTAGAACTATTGACAGGATTTTCTATAGAGCCCGGGATATTATTTTTAAGAGAACCTGTACAGGTAAGTCCGGGAGCCCTTCTTGCATAAAGAGCGCTTATGCCAGTTATCCATCCGTTACCACCGGCTTTAAACCCACTATACCTTTGAGTATTCAACCAATTTTGATAAGAACCGTAAACCTGTTCCATTTCATCTTTTTTGTCAGAAAAAGATGAATGAAGGGAAGACTTTATAAGTCCGTCTGCCGTAAAAATTGTCATTTGCGTATCATCAGTAATATATGCTTTTCCATTATGCGTCTCAAGATCAACAATTCCATCCCTGCCATACATGTTTCTAATTTCACTAAGGCGCATAAATTCAACAGGCGCACCTAATGCATCGCCGATTGCGCCGCCCAAAAGACACGCTCTGTAGTTTGACTCTTTATGGTTGGGATATTTTTTACCCGACTGTATATCACTCATTACATAATGAGCTTGAGGAATGTTATTTAAATTAACGGAAGCATGAATGATGCCGTTGTCGGTATTACTA
>DVJH01000106.1 GCA_018710795.1 Candidatus Galligastranaerophilus gallistercoris
ATCATCATTTTGAACATTTTCTCTTATTATTTTAAGTGAATTTTGGCATTCTTTTCTTGAAACAAAACAAACCGTCTGTGCACAGCTTAAATATCTTGTCATAATACAGGCAACAATGTTTGCTTCGTCCAAATCGCTTGCGGCAATAAAAACATCGGCATTTTTAATATCCGCCTGATTTAAAACGTTAATGTTTGAAGCATCGCCCGTTATGGTTGACAAATCCAGATGTGCAAACTGGCTCAATTTTACGGCATCAGGATCAATAACGATTATATCGTGATCCTCAAAAAATTCCGCCGCTATAATTGAAGCTATATCCCCCGCACCGTATATTACTATTTTCATAAAAAAATTATATAACCCTTAAATAACAAGTTCAAGTATATTAACCGCCTTTTTTGCATAAAAAAAATGTCTGTCGGATTGACAAACATTTAAATAAACACGAGGATATTAAGAGAGAGTAAAATAATTCTTTTTTTATATAAAAATCGCTAAATTACGGTTTTTATAACTTTTTTCTTCCTTTTAAATTGTTTATTCCCTACACTTTAATAAACAATTTTTGCGTTTTGAAATTGCCTTTTTGTTTCTTTTTTGTAAAGAGTTGTTAATATAAGTAAAAACCCTTGCTCCATAAGGTTTGCAAGGGTTTTTACGATTATATTTTATTTCCGCTAGTTGTAAAGAGGCGCAAGTTTTGCTTCCTGCTGGGGAATAACGCCTTCTTCAATCGGAAGATATACGCGGTAATCAATTTCCGCAAAACAATTGTCGATTGATTCGATTTGTTTTAATTCGTTATCCGAAATTGAATTATTTTCAATCATATCCGCAATTTTTTCAAATCTTTCGACATGTTCTCTGAATCTGTCCGTTGCATAATCTTTAGCCTGCCATGTTGTAATTAAGAAGGGCCAATCGGAACTTTGCAATAAAAGATTTTCTCTTGCAAGCTGATTTAGCGCTCTTAATAACAATTTATCATCGGGTTGTTTTTCATATCTTGAAACAATGTCTATGATTCTTTTTTCGCAAGCGTGGATTATCGGCCACATCCATTCGGTTAAATGGTTCTGCCATACCCAGAAATGTCCGCCCTGTCCCCAGGAAGATTCGGGGATTTGAATAGCATCAACGGGGGGGTGTGCTTTTAAGTATTCGCCTGCCGTCATCATTTCAACTTCGGGAAGGTATTGATTTAATTTTTTGATTACCTGCTTAATAAATTCAACACCTTCAAACCACCAGTGGCCGTATAATTCGGTGTCAAAAGATACCATGCAAAGCCCTTCTTTTCCGTTATGAGCCATTTTGTAATCATTCAATAAATGATAAATCAATGTTGTATAGTGGTCCGAATTTGAATTAATTTGATTCATGGCTAAAACCGGATCATATAACATCTTATCGCCCAAATCCGTTGTAGACGATGTTATTCTCCAATAATGCATACCGGAATTCGGGTCTTTTCTGTGAAATTCTCTGTAGCAGCCGTCGCCCGGGTATCCGTCCGCTGCGGACCAAACCTGAAAACCTGCTCTGTCATTTCTTCCCATAACGGCAACCTGAGCATCGGGAAGCCAGTATGCCGAATATGTATCATATCCGGTTTTTTCTCTTTTGGGAAGCGGAATATATTCAATGTTTCCGTATACGCCGATTTTTCTTCTGTTGCCGATTGAATTTCCGCCTTCAATAACATGCGATTCCGTAAAGAAATATTCTATTCCGTTATTTTGCAGCGTTACTTCAATAGCGGGACGCCATTTTTTCTTGCCGTCTTTTCCGATAAATTCATATCCTTGACGGTAAGCACATTCGGGCAGCCAGCAGCCTTTTGCTTTTTTGCCGAAAAGGCGTTTTGTCGTATCGGAACCTACTTTAAACTGTGCATTCAGGTTGGTATCCGTTGCAAGCAAAGGCGAGAATCCGTGGGTGGCGCCTGATGTCGTAATTTCAATACACCCTAAGTCCTGAAATTTTTTAAATCCCGCAATAAGGTCTTTATTGAATTTATTTATAAACAGGTCTTTAATGCGGTTAAACCAGTCATAATAGTATTTTGCAAGATATTTAAGGTGCTGCGAATGGGCAACGTTAGGGTCGGGGTATCTTTCCAAGTCCCCTTCAACCGCCTTGATTCTCGTATCCAAATAATCAATAAAACCTTGTTTTAAGTGTTCATCATTTAATTGTTCCGCCAGTATCGGGGTTATACCGATAGTTAACTTAGCCATTATTCCTTCATCATACAATTCCGAGATCATATTCAACAAAGGAACGTATGTTTCTGCCATACATTCATACAAATTTTCTTCCCCGAAAGGCCACATACCTGCTTTTCTGTAAAAAGGAAGATGTGAATGAAGCATGAATACAAATTGTCCGACTTTATCCGTCATAATTTTCATTCGCCTCCATTTTATCTTACAGTATTATTTATACCATAAAAGGAATGAAAATATAAGCCTGTAGAATTACTTCCGCTGTATAAAAAATCACGGAAAAAGTGTTCAAAATACAATTAAAATCGCCCGTTTCAAGGCGATTTTAACTATTAAGAATTATTACAAAAGAACTATTTTAGGCGGCTTTTGAAAAAAGTGTCATATTCTTCTCTGCAAATGATTGCAGGTTGCCGTAATATACGAATTTTTCTCCTGCTGCTTCAACGCCTTTGTTTGCCGGCAAATCGGGGTGATATTTTTTTGAAGCGGCACGATAGAATTTTTTTAATGTTTCTTCGTTCGGATTATCCAAAAATTGCTGATACAATTTTTGAACGCCTTCATCGGTTTCATACTTGACGCCTTCTTTTATCGCCGCCACTCTTTCCGTGCTGCTTACATTATTGCCCGATTGCAAAAGGTTTTTACAATCATCAAAGCTTTTAATTTCGGTTTTTGCCCGTAAATTCGGGACGGTATTACCAGATGAAGCGGATGATTGATTTAAAATTTTAGAGTCGGGTTTTATAAATTTTGATGAAATTTTACCCGTACCTGCCCCTATTAATGTACCCCCTGCCGCATATTTAACGGATTGGGCAATCATATCGTTAATTGAAAAATCACCGTTGCCTGCAATGGAATCAATTGAATAATCCGTAACGCCGGTTGCGGCTCCCGTTATTGCACCGGTTATTGCGCCGTTTGCAGCGCTCGGGACGATAAATTTATCGGAAGAAAGCATTGAAGCCCCGCTTGTAATTGCGCCCGTGATTAAGCCTTTTGAAACATCGGTTGTTAAATCTTTTAAATTTAATGTATCGCCCGAAACTTTGTTTGTTGCACGGTCAAAAATTCCTGCCGCAGCTTTAATGCCCGCACCGATAAGCGCGGCAGCGGCGGCGGTTTTCCCCGCACCTGTCCCTTTTGAAGCAATAAGTGCACTGCCTATATATCCGCCTATGGCTGAAAGTGCGGTAGTCAAAGCGCCCGTTGAAGAATTTTGTCCGCTTTCATATTCTTTTATTTTATTGTTAGCCTCATCATATGAAATCAGCCCGTTTTTATATTGTTCAATCGCATTTTGAACATCTTTCGAGCTTCCTTTCATATTAAAAAGGCTTTTTATTTTATCCGTGCCTTTGGAAATTATGCCCCCTTTATCGGAAACGGAAGCGTAATATGTTTCCAATTGAGAAGCGTTTTCCGTTGAGGGTTCGCTGCTGAATGAAAGCGGGGTATAATCGTTCGTATTTATGTCAAGATTCTGCCCGTTCGTTTGAGCGGGTTCATACACATTGTTTTGATACGTCTGCGCTTGATTTAAAACCGTCTGCGGAGCTTGCGTCTGCATACCGTTATTATTTAAAGTTTGATAAGCTTGCGCACCGTTTTGCACGGGCGATTGCATTTGCATATTTGTTTGCGTATACACGGGCTGAATATAGGGTGATTGTGCCGTTTGATAAACAGGCTGCGGCATATTGTTATAATATCCGCCCGTTTGTTGATAATTTGTATATGCACCCTGTTGATAAACGGGATAATTTGCCGTCATCTGATATCCCTGATACAAAGGGGGCCCATAAGTATTATACTGAACGGGTGCCGCATTTTGCGTATTGTTTTGAGCCTGAAAAGTATCGGTTTGAGCCTGATTTTGAATATTCGGGGTATTTTGGTTTTGAAGTTCGGGATTATATTTTTTGATTTTTGCCTGAATTTCTGCAGGCGAAATATTTGAATCCAACCTTATCCCGGCCATTTTATTAGATAAGTCGGTTCCCATTGAATTACCCGAATTAAATGTTGCAGCCCAGCTCATAAATTAATATCCCCATCCTCTTTTTAATTTTCTTCCGTTATAAAAATAAAAACATTTTTTAATTAAAAATTGCCCCGTTATTATAAAAAATTACGCATTAAAAAATGCCGCCAATTTTGGCGGCATTAATTGATTTTATTTATTTAAAAAGTTATACGGCGCTGCATGCACCTGCGGCACAGCCGAAGAATTCTTTTGCTTCATTCATTCTGACTTTAATTCTGCCGTCAACCGCAATGCCTTCGCCTGTTTTTTCGCTGATTAAAAGCGGGTTAATGTCCAATTCGTCGATGAATTTAAAATCATTAACCAATTGAGATAATCTCAAAAGCGTTTCTTTAATTTGTTCAATGTTTGCAGGCGTCGTTCCTCTTGCACCTTCAAGAAGTTTATACGCTTTAACCGATTTAATCATATCAATTGCATCGTTATCCGTTAAAGGCGCAATTCTAAACGTTACGTCTTTCATAACTTCAACAAACACGCCGCCCAGACCGAACATCATCATAGGTCCGTATTGAGGGTCTGTTGCAATGCCGCAAACCATTTCGCGGTTGCCTTTAACCATTTCTTGAATAATAACGCCTTCCAAACCGTCCAAAAGCCCTTTTTCTTCAAGACGGGATAAAAGTGCATTGTATTCGTTTCTCAACTGCTCTTCGCTTCTGATGTTAACAACAACGCCGCCGACATCGGTTTTATGGGATGTAGTTTTTGATGTCATCTTCATAACAACGGGATATCCGATTGAATTACCCAATGTTACAACCTCGTCAATATTGGTTGCAAGCCCGTATTTGCAAGCTCTGATTCCGTATGCCTGAAGAACATCAATTGATTCCAATGTGGTTAATTGGTCTCTGCCGTCGTTAATTGATTTTAAGATGATATTTTTAACTTTTTCTCTGTCAACGTCATAGCAGGGAATTTTGCCTTCTTCTCTTTCCATCCAGAGTCTTTGCTGGTTTAATCTGTTAAGACCGTCTGCAGCCTGTTCGGCATACATAAAGAAAGGAATATTGACATCCATATCCGATAATTTTGTAAAGAATTCATTTTTCGTCATAAAGACGCCTATAATCGGTTTTTCGGGGTGCTCAGCCTTAATTTCCATAACCGCTTTTGCAACGTCAATATCTTTTAACCCTAAGAAAGGAAGATAAATAACGATTATCATATCAACATTATCATCCGCAACAACCGTTTTTAGAGTTTCTTTATAGTGTTCTATCGGAGCGGAGGCTATCATATCAATCTGGTTTTTAACCGAAGCTGCGGCAGGAAGGAAGCTTCTTAATTTTTCTTTTGTTTCATCGGAAATTTTTGCCATCTGCATTCCGTATTCGCAAACCGCATCCGTTGCCATAATACCGGGACCGCCCGAGTTGGTTATAATTGCAACTCTGTCGCCTTTGGGTATGGGGCAGTTTGAAAAAACTTTTGCCGTTTCAAAAAGATTTTGCAGAGAAAATTCTCTTATAACGCCCGATTGATGTAATAAAGCGGCAGCGGCCTTATCAGCGCCCGCAAGTGAACCCGTATGGGAGCTTGCAGCCGAAGCGCCCGCAGCCGAACGCCCAGCTTTAAGGGCCAAAATCGGTTTTTTCTTTGTTACTCTGGTTGCAAGTTTTCTGAAGTTTTGGGGGTTTTGAATTGATTCCATATACAAAAGAATTTGTTTGACATCATCATCATTTTCCCAGTATTCAATGGCAGTTTCGGCATTAACGTCAGCCTGGTTTCCGATTGAGATAAACTGCGCAAAACCTAAGTTTAAGTCTTTTAAAATGTTTAAAATACCGCCGCCCAAAGCGCCCGATTGCGAAACAAAGCCGATGTTTCCTCTTTCGGGAAGGCTTTCCGCAAAACATGCATCCATTTGAATATCGGGGTGAGTGTTGACAACGCCCAAACAATTCGGGCCGACACAGCGCATACCGTATTGTCTTATTTTATTCAACAATTCTTTTTCAAGTTCCGCACCTTCTTTTCCGGTTTCTTTAAATCCTGCGGTTATAATGCAGATACCTTTAATGCCTTTTTCGTTGCACTGGTCAAGTGTCGATAAAACAAATTTAGAGTTAACGACAATTAACGCCAAATCAACACTTCCGGGGATTTCAAGAACCGATGTATATGCCTGAAGCCCTTCGATTATTCCGCCTTTAGGGTTGACGGGATATATATTTCCTTTGAATTTATATTCCTGTAATCTTTTCATTATATCGGAACCGATTGTGTGTTCTTTTGTTGAAGCGCCGATAACCGCAATCGATTTCGGTTTCATTATTTTGTCCAAAACGCTGTCGTACATCTTATTTCTCCTTATCTGTCTGTACTTTAATAACCGTTTTCAATCCATTCTCTTATGCGAAATTTTGCGCCGATATCGTGTGCAATTTTTTCACATTTTTTAGAATCAATTTTATATATATCTTCCCTAAATTTTGTTACTATGCTCATTGTGGTATCTATATCTTCTTTGACGCACTCTTTTGCAAAATCAAGCATAATCTGATACCCGTTTTCAATTTTAGGCGATGAAATTTTATTATAGGTTTCTTCATCCTGCGCATTAAGGCTTATTGAAATTGAATCAATCAAAGGTTTTAAAACGGGAACGATATTTTTTTTATTGACAAAATTCCCGTGTCCGTTTGTATTAATCCTGATTTTAACTTCGGGCAGATTTTTTCTTAAATATTCGCAAACCGTCTTTACTTCATCAAATTTGATTAAAGGTTCTCCGTACCCGCAAAAAACAATTTCGCCGCAAGAATTTATTTTATCTTTTGCGGCGACAATCTGCTCTATTACATCCTGTGCTTTTACGTTATTGTTATCAAGCCATAAATTGGCGCCGACAACATCGTCTTTAATGTCTCTGACGCAGAATTTGCAAGCGTTTGTGCAGGCATTTGTAATGTTAATGTATGCTTTATTGTATAAGAAATATACCAAATTCTGCACTTTTTATTTTGCCTTTCAAATTTCATCTACAGGCAAAATTTTTGCACAAAAAGGCTTTATTATCAACACTTAAATTTGATTAATTCTGTTGTTCACCCGAAATAAGAGCTTCGGCAAATTCGAAAGCTTTTTTGGTTGCGGCTTCTTCACTTAAACCCTTATCCATATACATTTTCTTCATACCGGATACGGTATCAATCATGCTGTCTAAAAATAATACATCAGCCTTAACCGCCTCGGGGTCAAATTTATATTCTTCGCTCTTAGAGCCGATTTCTCTTACTTTTGAAGGCCTCACGAGCGCCTGGTTGGCAAGCGCCGCAGGGTCTTTGCCGAGGTCAATTTTATCGGGCTTTATTTCATCGCACTCGGGACATGTTTCAGGAGTCTGTACGGGTTTTGCCGCGCGCAAATCTTCGTTGTTATAGCCGTGTGAATTACCTACGCTGAAATTTCCTGTAATGTCCGTCATTAGCAATGGTCTCCTAATATGAATTATTATTTATCGTGTTTATCTTAAGTCTTTTAACCGAAACAAAAAAGGTTAAAAAAAATTATCAACCCTAATATGCGTTTTTGGGTTCTATCATATAAAACTTGAAATTTATTTTTTTTGCTAGTTTATGTATAAAATATATACTATTTTTTTAAAATTTTAAACGATTTTTTTGAAAATAGGCATTATTATTGAATTTTAAGCAATAAATTTATCTTTACATTTCTTAACAATTCAGGCAATTTTAAAAAATCGTATATACTTTTTAAAATTCTAAAGAATAAATATTACATTCAACAACATATAATCCCATTACAAGCGTTACTATTTCTCTTTTTCTTCACCGATTAATGCGCACGCAAATAAAATCAGCCAAATTACGGGTATCCAACCAAGAAATATATTTAAGACAAATATCTTATTGGCATTTTTATTGTTGGCGGCAAGACGCGCAGGAAGCATATATATAAATATCGCTAGTGCAATACCTGCCAAAAAGAGCATTGTATATAAAACAAAAGGTATTATTTCAAATGTATCCGAATAATCTTCAGTTAAAGCTTTTTTAATTACAAAGCCGGTTTTTTCGTTCGCTTTTATTTTTGCCCACTCGCCGTAATCTTCAATATAATCTACTATTTCACCCTTTGATAATTTACCGATTATTTGACAATTTGTCCCGGCACAAGAGCGAAAATTAAGCACGGGGACATCTACAACATAATTTGCTGCATTGACAACCATGGGAATCATTAACATATAAACTATTACTAGCCACAATCTAAGCAGTTTAAACATTATTCCTCATTATATTACTGAAAAATCCTGTCTGTCCCCAACATGTCTTTTATACCTTCAAGATGCCTGTCCGAAACATCGATTTTGTTGCCTCTTTCAACCGCACT
>DVJH01000107.1 GCA_018710795.1 Candidatus Galligastranaerophilus gallistercoris
AAAGATATGTTAAAGAAAAAGGCGAATTTGATTATATAATGCCGAAAACAATTGAAAAAAATCCGAAATTAAAAGAAAAGTTTGAAGAATTTATTTTAAATACATCAAATCTTTATCAGGAATTTATTGAAGCGGGAATTCCCGCAGAAGACGCCAGAAGCATTCTTCCGAATGCTGCGGCAAGCTCTCTTGTTGCAAGCTTAAATTTAAGAGAATTAATTCACCTTGCAAATTTAAGGCTTTGTACCAGAGCGCAATTGGAAATACGAATGCTTGTTAAGGCTATGGTTGATGAGGTGATTAAAAAAGAACCCTGGCTGAAACCCTACCTTGTTCCCAAATGTGAGCGTCTAGGGTATTGCGACGAAGATAAATCCTGTGGCAAAATGCCCGTTAAAGACGAACTTTTAAAAACCGTGCAGACTGTATAAAGGAAAAATTTTTGCGCCATGAATGATATGCTGGATAAAATAAAACAAATTGAACAAAAATATATTGAATTGGGCTTAAAACTTTCTGACCCCGCAACGGTTAATGATTATGAAAAATTCAGGGAACTTTCAAAGCAAAGAAAAGCAATGGAAGAAACCGTAAACACATATAATGCCTATAAAGAAGCACTTGATGCGATAAATGAAGCGAAAGAAATGCTCCATGGCGAAAAAGACCCTTCAATGAGGGAATATTTGAACAATGAAATAGCTCAAAACGAAGCAAAAATTCCCAAGTACGAAGAAAAAATGAAAGTTTTACTGCTCCCCAAAGACCCGATGGATGATAAAGATATTATGCTTGAAATAAGAGGCTCCGCAGGCGGCGATGAAGCGAATATTTTTGCGGGCGATCTTATGAGAATGTATATGAAATATGCAAACAACAAAGGCTGGCAGACAAAAATTTTATCCATAAATGAATGCGAAGCGGGCGGAGTTTCCGAGGTTGTAATTTCGGTTAAGGGCGAAAATGTATATTCTCACCTGAAATATGAATCGGGCGTTCATAGAGTTCAAAGAGTTCCCCAAACGGAATCTCAGGGCAGAGTCCATACATCAACCGCAACCGTTGCCGTTATGCCCGAAGTTGATGATGTCGAAGTTGAATTAAACCCCAATGACCTTGAAATTTCAACCGCAAGATCGGGCGGCGCCGGCGGTCAAAACGTAAATAAAGTTGAAACGGCTGTAAGAGTTGTTCATAAACCGACAGGATTAATGGTTTTTTGTACGGAAGAACGTTCGCAATTACAAAACAAAGAAAGAGCGCTTCAAATCATAAAAGCAAAACTTTATGATATGGAAGTTCAAAAACAAATGAAAGAAGTAACGGACCTTCGCCGTTCTCAAGTCGGAACGGGCGACAGATCGGAGAGAATAAGAACATATAATTTTCCGCAAGGGAGGCTGACCGACCACAGGATTAATCATAACCTGAACGTTTGGACGGTAATTGAAGGCGAATTGGATGAACTTATTAATTTGCTTGTTGAATATGACCAAAAATTAAAGCTTGAAAAATTGGCGGAAATTCAATAATTTTTTAATTGTAAAAAGCCGACTTTTCTTTCTTTGCGTGCAAGAATCCGTTTTAAAGCTGCCTGCGGCAGGTTAAAAATGGAGCAGGCGAATTAAGACAAAGTCTTTATGAGCCGTATATCAAAATCAAAGAAAGAAAATGAACAAATAAAAAGTAAAACGTTTGTCTTGCTCAAAGCAAGCCAAATGCTTCACCCTGTATTTATTTTTTCCCGCCTGTCAAATCAAAGATTTGTCCGTTCGCTCACGCTCATAAATTCGCTTACCGCTCCGCAACGGCGGTTAACAACGGTTACGGCGAAAGCTCATCGCTTCCGCCTTCACCCTGTTTTATTTAATTTGTCTTCGCTACCGCGTGCCTTCGCCCTGCTAATGTTTTTTTATCGACAGTTACGGTCAGGTTTCAACAACCTGACCTCCACTCCGGCTCACGCGCAAAATCCGCTCTCTTGGAATTTCCTAGCGGCTCACTGTCTTTGAACTTCGCTCCAAAAGTGCTAAAGCACTTTTTTCGCTCCGTCAGCCGTTCGCCTTGGCGGATTACGCTATCGCTTCATCCTACGGAAATTCCGCAAAAAAAAGCCGCTTTTAAAGACGGCTACTAGACTTGGGGAGGAGGTTTTGAGTAGGAAAGCAATTGCTTTCCACCCTTTTGATATCAAGTTAATCGGACGGATTAAAATCCGCTTTAATCTTTTTTGAATTAATCGCCCAAATGTTGTATATTTCAATCTTTTCCCCTATCGGTATGATTTCCGTTTTTTATTCTTCCTGTAAACTATGCCTTAGGATGTAAGGAGTTTTTTTGTATGCCGAAAAAATCAGTTAAAATAAACGTTGTAAAACCGGATTTAAGAGTGGTTGAAAAACCAAAAACCACGGCATATAACGATATTGACCTTAATAACTGGAAATTATATTCTCATATTAAAACGGGTTCTCTCTGGGAGTTTGCTTCCCGTGATAAAACAAACGGACACAGCTATGATTACCATGGTAATTTTATTCCTCAGATTGCAACCCAGTTATTTGAAAGGTTCACCAAAAAAAACGACATAATCCTTGATATGTTTTTCGGTTCCGGTACATCGGGTATTGAAGCTTTGAATATGAAAAGACGTTGTATCGGCGTTGAATTAAAACAGGATATGGTAGATTACGTTTCGGATAAATTTACCAAAAAAGAACTCGTAACCGATGTTAATATCATTCAGGGCGACAGCGCTTCAGATATAATAAAAGATAAAGTAAAAGCGCGTCTTGAAATTATGGGTAAAGAAAAAGCGCAATTTTGCATTCTTCATCCGCCCTATGATGACATTATAAAGTTTTCGGATAAAAAAGAAGATTTATCAAACTGTTCTACAACCGAAGAATTTTACGATTTATTTGAGCGTGTTGCAAAAAATGCGTATGATTTACTGGAAAAAGGAAGATTTGCCGCTCTTATAATAGGCGACGAATATAAAAATTCAAGAGTTGTCCCCTTAGGGTTTGAATGCATGAAAAGAATGGAAAACGCAGGCTTTATCACAAAAGCAATCGTTGTTAAAAATGTTACGGGCAACGAAAAGGCAAAAGGCAGACAGGCAAACCTCTGGAGATACCGTGCGCTTGCGGGCGGGTTTAATATTTTTGAACATGAATACATTATGACTTTTTATAAAGCCTGAGCGCATTTGTTAATATTGACTTTTTTTCGGGCATAATTCATAATTAGAATATAAATTATTTTTAACGATTTTACGGATTTTATGCTGAAAGGTTATATTATGTCTAAAAAAGCTGCCTTTACTCTGGCCGAGGTTTTGATTACTTTGGCTGTTATCGGTATTATTGCCGCACTCTCCCTTCCTTCGGTTGTTGCAAATACACAGCAGCATGAATTTAAAACGGGTTTAAAAAAGGCGGTTTCGGTTTTAAATTCGGCAATTGCGATGAATATTTCGGTTAATAACGAAAGCCCGTATGAAAATGCGGATTTATTCAATTATCTTCAAAGACATATGAGTGTTATGAAAACCGTTTCCAAACTTCCCTGGTGGACATATTATAAAAAATGGGACGGCGGCACATATAATTCGGAAGCTAACGGTGCTTTTTATACAACGGACGGTATGCGTTTTGAATTTGACGATGAAAGAAACGTAAATCAAGACGCTAATGTTCAAAACGCGGGACTTTTAAAACTCCATGAATCCGATAAACACGCCTGCTTCGCTTCGGTTAACCCCGTAGACGGCGACCAGGGCGGTTTCATTGTTGCATGCGGCGGCTGCGGTTCGCTCGGGCTCGGTAAAAACCCGAAAAAAACCAAAAAAGTTCCCTGCGCTATTCTGGTTGATGTTAACGGCGACAGAAAACCTACCCCCTCAAAAGTATATGACAATATTAACGATGCAACAAGCAACGTTAATCAGGGCAGCAAAATTGAAGAATACTGGATACCGAACCTTGAAACAAAAAGGGTAAGCGATATTTTTGTTATTCTGATAACCGAAGATCGTGCAATTCCATACGGTATTGTTGCACAAAAAGCGATGTACGGCGCTCAAAAATAATAATAAAACATTAAAAAACAATCATTAACGGGGGCGGTTTTGCTAAAGACCTGCCCCTGTTGACTTAAAAACTCCTTTTTGTTATATTTCCCATATAGCAAAAGTTCTTTTAAAGGAGGTGAAAAATATGCCTGAAGTTCGCGTCAGAGAAAACGAAAACATTGAAAGCGCTCTTAAACGTTTCAAGAAAAAAATTCAAAAGGCGGGTATCTTGTCTGAAATTAAACGCAGAGAAAGATACGAAAAACCTTCCGTAAAAAGAAAAAGAAAATCAGAAGCGGCAAGAAAAAGACGTGTTTAGAATATATAACGGGGGTTAAATACCCCCTTTTTTGAATTAAGGAGTTGTTATGGCGAAAGATTGCAGTTTTGACGTGGTATCCGAGTTTGACAGGCAGGAGCTTGTTAATGCAATAGATCAAACAAAAAGAGATATACAGTCCCGTTTTGATTTAAAAGATTCAAATTCTTCCGTAGATTTAGATGCGGATAAAACAATCACAATCACCACAAACGACAATATGAAACTTAAAAATATCGTTGATATTCTTCAATCCAAAATGGTTAAAAGAAATTTAAGCATTAAAATTTTAGATCCCCTGCCTGTTGAAAATGCTCTCGGCGGTTCGGTCAGACAGGTTTTCAATCTGAAAAAAGGCTTAAATCAGGATTTATCAAAAAAAATCGTATCCGAAATCAAAAATTCGAAATTAAAAGTTCAAGCCTCAATCCAGGGTGATCAGGTAAGAGTTTCAGGCAAAAGCAAAGACGACCTGCAGGATGTAATTAAATTATTGAGAGAAAAAGAGGATGTTTTTAATATTCCTCTACAGTTTGTAAACTACAGATAATATGGCCATAAATTTAAAACGTGCAAAAGTTGTTTATAAAAAATCAATACAAGATGCGCAGTTGAAAGCAAAATCTATTGCGCAGTGTCTTGAATGCACCTATTCATCAATTGATGAACTTACCGATGATGCAAGCCTTTTTATTGTGCTCGGGGGCGACGGAACACTTTTAAAATGCGCAAAATACGCTTCCAACTTTGATATTCCGATTTTCGGATTCAATATGGGCAGGCTCGGTTTTTTGGCGCAGGCGGATTTTCTTGAATGCGACGAGGTTTTATATAATCTTCAAAAAGAAAACTACCGTATTGAAGAAAGGCTCATGCTGACCGATTTTGACGGTCATACGGCGCTCAATGACATAGTTGTTAAAAATGCCGATTGTTCAAGCGCTTCGGTTTTTAAACTTTATATTAATTCAAAACTTGTATGTTCATACCTTGCGGACGGCTTAATTGTTTCAACCCCGACAGGATCAACTGCCTATAATTTATCTGCAGGGGGTGCCGTTATTGCACCCGAAATTGATTGTATGACAATTGTTCCCTTTTGCGCACACACCTTAAACGCAAGGCCGATAGTTATCGGTGCGGATGACGTTATCGAAATCAAATTTCCTTATGAAGGCGAATATTCGGTTATTACTGACGGGAAGCTCGCTGCCAATAAAAAAGATTTTGTCAAAATTAAAAAATATGATAAAAAAGCAAAACTGCTTCTTTTAAACAGCGAAAACAAAGAATTTTACGATGTCTTAAGAGATAAACTCCACTGGGGGGTTGCGCCGGGGCATGATTAAAACTTTATATATAAAAAACTTTATTTTGATTGATGAACTTTTGCTTAATTTTTCTGACGGTTTTAACGTGTTATTGGGTGAAACGGGCGCCGGGAAAAGCATTATAATAAAAGCAATCGATACGGTTCTCGGTGCAAAAACGTCAAAAGACGTTTTAAAGGACGATACAAAACACGCTCTTATTGAGATAACGTTTGATACAAACGGAATTGAAACGGTTATTTCAAGAGAAATTTCAACAACGGGAACAAAATGCAGAATAAACGGCGCCCTTGTGAATTTGGATTCGATTAAAGAAGAAAGAGAAAAATTAATCGATATTCATACCCAATTCCAAACTTATACATATATTCAGCAAAAATACCACATAGACCTTCTTGATTCATATATAGAATCAAAGGAAAAAACATATAAAGAAGTTTTATTAAAGCAGCAAAATGAATACAAAAGGTATCTTGAAGCAAAAACAAAACTGGAAAAATTAAAAACGGATACAAACAATAATCTTGAAAGAATTGAATTTTTAAAATTCCAGATTGATGAAATTGAAAAAGCGGAAATTAAAGATAACGAGGAAGAAGAATTAAATAACGAGCTTGAAATCCTGTCAAACATTCAGGAAATAAAAGAGCTCTCATACGGTGCATATTGGGCATTGGGCGGCGAAGACAATTCAATAACGGAAGCTTTAAGCAAGATAGGATACAATATTTCAAAATTAAAAGATTTTGATAAAGAATTATCCGAGACGGAAGAAAATTATTTTAATGCACTTGAAATTTTAAGAGATATTTCATCAACTTTAAGAAGCTATTCGGAATCTCTTGAAGATAATCCCCAAAGGCTTGATGAATTAAATGAAAGACTTGAATTAATAGAAAAATTAAAAAGAAAATACGGCAATATAAATGAAACTTATGAAAAGCTGACAGGCGAATTAAAAGAGCTTGAACAGGCCGATGTTACATTTGAGGAATTAGAAATTGAAGTTAATACTTTATATGAATCAATGAACATAAATTCCGATATAATTGATAAATTAAGGCAAAAATACGCTGTTGAACTTTCCGGATTAATTACGGATGAATTAAAAAAACTTGAATTTGAAAAACCCGAATTTAAGGTTGAAGTTACAGAGGCGCCTTTAAACATAAAAGGCAAAAATTCGGTTGAATTTATGATTACGACAAATGCTGCAAAAGATTTGTCCCCCCTTGTAAAATCCGCATCGGGCGGTGAAATTTCAAGAGTTATGCTCGCCTTAAAAACCGTTTTTTCGGGTGTCGATAAGGTGCAGACCGTTATATTTGATGAAATTGATACGGGTATTTCGGGAAAAACCTCAATAAGCGTTGCAAACGAAATATATAATCTTTCAAAAACGGCGCAGGTTTTTGCGATTACACATCAGCCCATTATTGCTTCAAAGGCAAAAAACGCATACTGGGTTTCAAAAAAACAGCTTGAAAATAACACTGCAATAAACGTTTTAAAACTTGATGCCGAAGGGAAAATTAAAGCGCTTGCGCAGATGTCATCAGGCGTTGTGGATGAAAAATCCATGACTTTTGCAAAAGAACTTATACAAAAAGCGGGCTGTTGATTTCTACGCGCTTAAAACCCTGTCGGCTTGAACCCTGTTGATATTTTCTTTTATATCAATAAAAAGTTTTGCGCTTTTTCTGAATTCTTCCGGGTCTCCGGACACAAAATATTCAACCGTTGCTTTTGAACAAATATTATTTTTGAAAATATTTGTCATAAAAACGGCGGGATCAATAAATATATCTTTTGGAGCAAATCTTGTCAAAATATCCGTTAAATAAGGATAATGAGTGCACCCGAGAACTATTTTTTCGCACCCCTTATCAAGCAATATATCAAGATATTTTTTAACGTATTCAACACTTTCTTTTTTATCGTATAATCTTTCTTCCACGATTTTTACAAAATCGGGACACCCCAGCTCATAAACAACGGCTTTGTCGTTTGCTTTTAAAATTTCTTTCGTGTAAGTTTTGCTCTGTGCCGTTGCACAAGTGGACATAATACCTATAATGTTTCCTTCTCTTGCAATATAAGGCGCAACGGTTTGAATCAGCGGGTGTATTTTAATTATTGTGCCGAATTCTTTTTCCAGTGTGTCATAAGCAAGAGCGGAACTTGTATTGCACGCCATAACAACTCTTTTTGCGCCTTTTGAAATAAAAAATTCGATAATATTTCTTGTGAAATTAATTATTTCTTCTTTTGTTTTATTTCCGTACGGGACATTTTTTGTATCGCCGAAATAAAGATAATGTCCGCCTGAAGGGAGCAATTTTTTTAATATGCTCAAACCCCCGACGCCCGAATCAAATATTCCGATTAGTTCTTTTTCAGTCATTTTCTTGCCTTCAGATAATTGTATATGCCGTCTGCAATCGCTTCCGCTATTTCTTCCTGGCGTTTTTGTTTTATGATTTCTTCTCTTTCTTTTTTGTGTGATATAAAACCTATTTCACAAAGGATGGCAGGAGCTTCTGTATGGTTTATAACATAAAATTGAGATTTAAACAAACCGCGGTCAACCGTTTTCCATTTTTTAACATTTTTTGCCATTTCATTATGGACAACCTGAGCGTATTTTTTACTGTCTTCTTTCCACCAGTGCGTTTCAACGCCAAGAATACTTTCATTTATACTTGAATTAACATGAACGGAAACAAATAAATCGGGTTCTTTTTTATTTGAAAATTCACACCTGTCTACCAAAGAAACCGTTTTGTCCTTGTCTCTTACCATATAAGTTTTGACTTTTTTGTCTTTCAATTTTTCTTCAAGAAGTTTTGCAATTTTTAAAGTTATATCTTTTTCGTATATATTTTCCCTTGTTGCTCCGACATCTTCTCCGCCGTGTCCTGCGTCAATTACTACCGTATAAAGGTTGGTAATTTCGGGCACTTTGATTTTTGATATTATGGCGGGAATTAAGGTTGAACCTACTATTCTTCTGTTGGCGCCGGTCAATTTTGTATATATTCTGATTTCATCATTGTCGGGGCTGGTTTTTACGCTTATGTGTCTTGTTATGTTGTCATTATTGTTCTGGGGAATCGTTATTCTTAATTTATCCAGCGCAACCCTTGTGGTGGTTACGTTCGGCAGCGCTCTTAAAACAGGCTCCAATACATTGTCATCGTACATATTTACATTGTTTATATCCAAATAAAGGTTTGAATTTTCTTCAAAAACATTAAATGCAACGGAATCCGAAAACGAAAAGCTGATTAATTGAATTCCTTTTAAGTTTGAATATGCGCTTGAAATTAAATTTGCGTTATTATCCGCCATTTTTGCGGTTATAATGTTTTCTTTTTTTGTAATATAAAGACTTTTTGAATCCGGCGAAATTATTGCTCTGTAATTTTTGGCATTTAGACCTTCTATAACAAGCCTTGCAATGCTTTGGGAATTTTGTCCGAGCCTTAAGGTTTCATTTTTAACCGTCTCTTGGCTGTTTTCGCCTATTGAAAAAGTTTTGTTTCTTAAATCCGGTGATACGACCGAATCATCAAGATCTATTATTAATCTGTTCGGATTTTCAAGAAAAAACGGGGGAATTATGCTTAAGCGCCCGATACCGTGAATTAAAATTCCGTCTTTTGTGTTTTGTATTGAATCGATATAATATTTTGACGCCGTTTTTTTAACTTCTTCTTGCGGCTTAACGGTTAAATCTTTGGTGATTTCGTTTTTCGGTGCACTGTCTATGGTTGTTATATCATCCGAAGTAAGCGGGTTTTCTTTTTCAAAAACCGTACCCATATAAAATGTGCTTCTTTCGCTTGCTTTGCTGTTTGAATATACTGGTGAAAACCTTGAATTATCAACCAATTTTTTTGATGTTTTTATGAATATCGAATTTTTATTTTTATATATATTAAATGAAGATAAATCAAGTTTATCGTTATATTTAAAAACAAGCCTTACTGTTTTAGGTTCAAGTGTAAACTGAGA
>DVJH01000108.1 GCA_018710795.1 Candidatus Galligastranaerophilus gallistercoris
CATTAAAGTTTTTATCTAAAAAGACGATATGAAAATTAACAAGGCAAAAAAATGAATGTATCCAGAATGCATCCTTGAAAAGCAAGGCCCTGTAAGGAAAGTTACGTTGAAACATAATTCCCGCCAGTTTAGTAAAAAAAGAATCGGCAACTCTTGCCTCAAAAACAAGCTCGCCTGAACTTAACATTACTTTACATGTGGAATCGGACACTTTTAACCCCGCAATGAAATACCAAAACATTATACCCTACAAAATCTTAAATTGCCATTTAATTAAAAAGCCTTAAACATAAGGCAAGGAGCAATAAAATGTATTTAGAATACAGAATAGACAATGATGAGCTGCAGGATGCCTGGCTGCAAACGCTTTTGGGCATGATTGAAGAATTAAACTGCAGATATCAGATGTTTTTTGAAGAAGGGTACAGTTCAAAGAAAAAATGTTTTACTCAAACAAGAATTATTAAAGTAACGGGCTCAAGCCCGATGCTCGGGTGGCTGAAATTAAGAATGGAAAGATATTCGCATTTTATTAATATGCTAAACAGCTATGCCGAATTTTATTCTTCGAAACTTGAAGAAGAAAATTAAAAGGCACAGCCGTTTAAAAGATTATCTTGAATTAGCAAACCGCAAATTCTGCGCTTTGAATTTCAGCATTTGCATAATTAATTTGAACATTTTTGGTTACGGTTAAATAATTTTTTGAACCGTATGAAAATTCAAATTGCGTTTCTTTATTTTTTTGGTAAGCAAGTTTAAATTCATGGGCATCAACCGTAACATTTAAATTAATATCTTTGCCATATACGGTAACGGGAAGTAAACCCATGGCTCTTAACTGACGGGGGTTTTTTCCTTCAACTCTGTCTTTTGCTTCCAATTTAACAATAACTGCTTCTGACATTTTATTTTCTCCTGATAATTAATTACAATAAATGCAAAGAATAACGGCTTTGCATTTTTTTATTGTACCTGTAAAATAATTAAATGCAATTTATGATAAAAAGAATTGATAACAAAAATATATTAAACGAACTCAAATCAATCGGGTTTGATGAAAAATATGTTGAACACGGCGCAAAAAAACATTCGTTTATAACGCTGAAAATAACAAACCTGCCGCCCCATATCGCAACGATAATTAAAGAATCCGCACTTTCAAAAGGAACTGATGCCGGCGTTAATAAAAATGTCTTAATGCACAAAATAAATTCATCCGACCTGATATTATCGGGAACGATAAAACAATTAAATGAAATCAAAGATTGTTTATACAACCAGCCGTTTGGACTTAAAGAAATTTCAAAAGAAATCGAAAAAGAAATCAAACTGTATTATGAAGAAAAACTTCCAAAAATAACGGGGATTTTAAACATAACGGAAGATTCATTCTCGGACGGCGGAAAATACTTGGATTTTGAAGCGGCAATTACCCATGCAAACGATATGATAAAAGACGGTGCAAAGATAATAGATATCGGCGCGGAATCCACAAGACCGAACGCAAAACCCATAGATTGCGAAACCGAAATCAAAAGACTTGCACAAGTCGTAAAAGAACTGAAAAAAACAAATATAACCGTTTCGATTGATACAAGAAACCATAAAACCGCAGAATTTATGCTGAATTTGGGGGCGGATATCATAAATGACGTATCGGGGCTTGAATATGACAAAAATATGATTAATGTCATAAAAAATTCAAAAGCGGACATTATCATAATGCACTCCAGAGGAACGCCCGAAACTATGGATAAGCTTACGGAATATAAAAATATTGCGGATGAGATTTATGAAGAGCTTTATAAAAAAATTGAATACCTAAATTCAGAAGGCATAGAAAACAAAAGAATAATAATTGATACAGGCTTCGGTTTTGCAAAAAATATCGAACAAAATTTTGAACTTTTAAAAAGAATAAGAGAATTTAATTCACTTAACGTAAGACATCTTGCTGGAGTTTCAAGAAAAAGGTTTTTGCAATCGATTGCGCAAAATAAAACGATTGAAGAATTTGACGACATAACAATGCTTACAAGCTTTTATTTAATGCAAAGCAATGTTGATTTAATAAGAGTGCACAACGTTAAAAAAACCAAAACCGCACTTGAATTGTATAAAAAATTATTTATTGGCAAAGACCTTATCTTTGAATTCGACTCTTAAATTTGCAAACTCTATATCATCATAGTCAATATATTTATGTTGGAAAAGATTTCTTCCGGTTCTTACCGTAAGTTCGTTTTTTGGTCTTAAGAGCATATTGGGAATAACTATCTGCTGATTATCGCCGTTCATATTAAGTTCGCCGATTTTTTGCCCGTTAAAAATAATTTCGGCGGGCGAAGAATAAACCGAAACTATGGCATTTTGACCCAATTCTTTTGCAAGTTTTGTATCAAGCCCGATAACCGAACCGAAAACAATTACCGCCTGTTTTGATTCGTCGGGTTTTGGAATTTCGATTATTTTGGAATAATAAGGACCGATGGGTTTAACTCTGAATTGCAGGCAATTTGCAGAGTTTGAAGAATAAACATCATCCCCCAGATGATAAATTCCGCCGTCAAGAAATATATCAGACGAATTGGTTCTTTGAATACCTAATCTCAGGGGGTTATCGTTAACGGATTTATCTATTGTAATTGAAAAAGGGCGGTATCCTTCTTTTTGAATTTGCAAAATCGCTTTGTCTTTAATATCGGCATTCAGACGAAAACGCCCCATTGAATCGGTTTTTGTTCTGAGATTATAATTCGGAAGAAAAATATCCGCCCCCTTAATCGGAGCTTCGGTTTCAGAATCCACAACGACGCTTTTTTTATCCAAAAGTTCATCTTGCCTTACATTCCCTTGAATTGCGGCGCAAAAAACGGGCGGGATAAAAAATGAAAAAATTATAAAAGAAATTATAATACGCAAAAACAAAACTTAATTTACTCCATAGGATAAATTGAGTTTATTTTAAAATTGAACGTTATAAATCGGTATAAGGGTTATAATCACTTGTCGGTATCGGTTTCATAACCCATGGTGCCCGGGAATTTATTTGAACCGGTTGTTTTTTCGGTTATATAGTTTTGAAGTTTCGGAATCAAAAACGATAAACCTAAAATTGCAAAGCCCATGCCTGACAGGTGTATTAAAAGATTTTTGGTGTTTATATGTTTTGTGTATTTATCGATAAATTCGGCAGTATAAGAAGAATTATCGGGTAAGTTTTTCTTTGCGTATTTTTCAAGCCCGAGAATATATTCATCAAAACTGCCTCTGATTTTTTCAAGCTGTTTTCTTGAAACAAAAGCAAATTTATCGTCGGATTTGCCGTCCGTTACTTTTGAAATTGCGGATTTTAAAAATTCAGGATCCGATGTATAAGAATCGGATATAATATCCGAAGCCTGCTTTTTTGAAAGTATGGAATACAAGCTTCCGTCTTTATTTTTCAATTCGGGCTGCAATTTTGACATAAGTTCGGCTTTAGCTTTATATTTATCTTTTGTTTGTCTGTTAAATTCATCGAGAGTTATTGTTTCATCTTCGCTGAATATGATATCTTTTACAAGTTCATCAGATTGTTTTGCGGATAAAACGGTTTTTGATAAAGAACCGACGGGCAATTGACCTTTATCATTTATGATTTTTTTCACAAGAGCTGCGGTTTCTTCGGCAGCTTTAGGGTGAATATCCGATGTTTTTGAAATTTTTCTTACCAAATTTGAAAAAACGGGAGCAGCAAAAATATAAAACCATGATGAAATAGAATCTCTTACAAGATATTCTGTTGCTTCGGTTTTATTTCTTGAATTTGCGACACGCCCCGCAAGCGTTCCCGCGTCCGTTGATAAAAGGCGCCATGCGTTATTATTTTCAAGGTTATGGGAAGCATATAAAAGAAAATCAACGGCATTACCTTTAAAAGAAAGCGGGTTATTGCCGTCTATTTTCCGCATAAAGTTATCCATATCGGGAATTAAAGGGTTCATCGGCTTTGAATTTTTATTCGGGTCATAATCATACTTAATAAAATTGGCAACAAATTTATCCATTAACCCCATATGGAATTTTCCGTCTTTTGAATTTTTATTCGGTATGGGTTCCTGCCCTTCTTTCATTCTGAAAGCGTTTGTCATTGCCATTTTTAATTTAGGAACAAAAATTCCCATTGCAACCGTGCCCAATATGGCGGAGCCTAAAATTTTTCCGAATTTAAAGCCCGCAGTCAGCCCTTTTTTATGAGTAACGTTGTCAAACGGGCGCCTTAGCGAATCTTTCCCGACATCGGTGCCAAGTTCTTTTAAACCTAAAACGTTTTTTCCGATTGCATCTCCGATTTTATTAAAAGCTTTTACGCCGAAAAGCCAAACCGCAGCGCCCAGAGTTTCTTCGCAAATGCGCTCTCTGGCCTCCGTTTTTCCTCCCCTTTTATACCCTTGATAAGTTCTTCCGAGAGTGGTCGGAACTTCAATTGCGGCAACGGGCAAAATTTTATCGGGATTTTGAAGATATGATAATAACGGCGTTACGATTGGCATAGTATGTGGCTAAATAAGTACGTACAAATTTTTAACGAATGAAAATAAAAAAATTTGCCGTTTTAAATATTATTTTATTGCTTTCTAATCAGCAAGTTCGTATCCCGACATATCGGCAACCTGTTTTCTCCAGCATAAAATTATTTCTTCATCGGATAATGAAGATGAAATCGGTTCGCCGACTTTAACGGTTACAACAGCTTTTTTAAAAATATTCCAGTTATATTTTTCAAGCCCTGAAATTGAAACGGGAAGAATGTCGGCATTTACCATTTTTGAAATAACTACAAAACCTTTATTTATATTTTCGATTTTTTTATTTTTTCTTATTCCGCCCTGAGGAAAAATGCATAAATTCCACCCTGCCTTAAAAACTTCTTTTACCGTTTTAATGGTAGAAACTTCAAGTTTTTCACGGTTAACGGGAAATGCGCCCAGGCGGGAGATATTTTTTGCAATATAGTTTGATTCGTCAAAAAGTTCTTTTTTTGCCATGAACGCAAGATTTCTTCTTGATGCCCACCTTACTATAAACGGATCAAAATAAGAAATATGATTTGATGCAACTATACAGGGAGTATTTTTAAGTGCAAAACGGTTGCCCGAAATTTTAAATTTATAAAAAAGAGATGCAAAAGGAATAAAAATTATCCTTAAAGCATATAATTGATAAAGTCTTGTTAAAAAATTAAAATCTTTTGCACACTTTCTGGCATACTTTTTGTAGCGCAGGTTTTGCGATGTCATAAACTATTCTCCCTTGTTTAATTCAGCCATAGCTTTAATCCATGAGTTGACCATTTCTTGGGTATCTTCGTTATATGGAATCGGTTTTCCTATAGTTATTTTCATATTACCCTTAAAGGGTTTTCTTTCTTCTTTTGTGGCGCCCGATATTTTAACGGGCAAAATATCGGATTTTGTGATTTTTGCAATTGCGGCAAATCCTCTTGAAACATGTTCCATATTTCCGTCCGTTTCTCTGGTGCCTTGCGGAAACAGCCCTAAAACCCAGCCTGTTTCTTTTATTCCTATTGCGGTTTTTATTGTTGAAACTTCAAGTTTTTCACGGTTAACGGCAAAGGCGCCCAAAAAATTTAAAAAGAGCCTGCCGAATTTTGTTTCAAACAGTTCTTTTTTTGCCATATAAGCGGCAAGTCTTCTTATTGCAAAAACAACCAAAAAGGGATCAATTGCGCTTACATGGTTGGAAGCGACAATAAAAAAGCCTTTTTTGGGAACATTTTCTCTGCCTTCGACTTTTAAATTGCAAAAAAGAGTATAATAAAGACCGTACACGAGATTACACGTAAGCCAGGTAAACACCGTACGGAACAAATTATATTCAGAAGGTTTTCTTTGGGTATAATTTCTTGTCATGATTAACTCCGAATACAAAAAGAATATCACACAATTTTAATCGGAAAAAACCAAAACATCAAGCCTGAGTTAACTATTTACTAAAGAATAAAAGTTTGATATAATCAGACAAACTTAGATAAGAGGATGTTTAACTATGAGAAACAAAATTATTGCGCTTTTATTGGTTATGTTAATTTCAACACCCGTTTTTGCGCAAACCGTAGGTTCGGTAAATTACAGACAATTGATAACAAATTATTCAAAAGCAAAAACCGCAATGAGCGAATTGGAAGATAAAACAAACGAATTGCAAAGATATCTTCTTGATAAAGAAAAAGAATTCAAAAAAATAGATTCCGCCGTTCAGAAGAAAAACTTTGAAGACCAAACGGCAAGAGCATTTGCGCAAAAACAGGATGCACTTGAAAAATACAGACAGAAAAAAGAAGCCGAAATCGACACGGCAATTAATAACGCAATCAAACAGGTAGCAATGGAAAATAAAATTGACACCGTTCTTGATTCAAGAGTCGTATTCTACGGCGGTATCGACATAACCGACAAAGTTCTTAAAAAATTAAACTTTGCAACGGCGGGAAAATAGTTAATCACACTAAAAGCGCTCTTAATCGGGCGCTTTTAGCATTTAAAAAATCGTCTTTACAAAAAAATATTTTTTTATAATAATTATAAACGGACAATTTAATATTCGGAGAAGTGCCGGAGTGGTTGATCGGAGCGGTCTTGAAAACCGTCGTACGTGAATAACGTACCAAGGGTTCGAATCCCTTCTTCTCCTAAGTTTTTAAAATAAGCAAATCAATTGCTTATTTTTTATTTATATTTTTGTAAATAAAATATTGAACAACAGACAATTTTTTGCCGACACAAATTTTAATATAAATATAAAAAAGATAAGGAAGTTTTAGTATGGAAAATGTGTCATCAACAAGAACGGTGCCTGTTGAAAATAAAAGAGCAAATCAAAACAATACAAAAGGCACGATTGCAGCACTCGCCGGAGCACAGGCGGTATCAATGGCAGCAGCGCCGGCTTCAATAGTAGCAATAAAAGGACTGGTAAATTCATCAAAAGGATTGGATGAGTTTCAAAAAAGTGATATCAAAAAGGCAGCGCAAACAATATTAGACACAACCGGACTTACGCAAAAAGGTGTAAAACTTAATGATTATAGAAATGCGGGAGCAAATTTTACGTCAATTCCCGATAAAGCATTAGAATTATTAAATCCGATTTACGGAACCGCTAACGGCAAAAATGCCTTTTTCGGCGGAATAAAAGGCACAAAATCAATTGGCGGCGAAAGATTATTTGCAAACGAAGTTGTCTGCAATATGGATAAACTTCCAACCGCAATATTCCATGAAATGGGACATGCATTTAATGCAAATAACAGCAAATTCTGGAAAGCCGTACAGGGAATGAGGGGACCGGCTATGGCATTGGGTGCGGGAATAGCACTGTTTTGTGCATTTACAAAAAAATCAAAGCCGTCGGATAATGCAAACGGAGAATTAACGGGCGCACAAAAAGCCAAAAATTTCGTAAGAGAAAACTCGGGCAAGCTTGCATTTTTATCAATGGTGCCCGTGCTTGCAGAAGAAGGATTGGCAACAATCAGGGGTAACAATTGGGCAAAACAAATGTTATCACCGGATATGGCAAAAAAAGTCGCAAAGGGAAATAAATTCGGATTCATTACATACCTTGCATCAGCAGCGGCAATCGGACTTGCGGCACATTGTGCAACAAAAATCA
>DVJH01000109.1 GCA_018710795.1 Candidatus Galligastranaerophilus gallistercoris
CCCTCACTATATAAAAAAGAAAACGGTATTTTTAAATTCAGGGTTCCTCTGTTTATTCAGGGGGCAATTGCAGGATATTTTCTTGTTATAAAAAAAGAGCCTTTTAAAAAAGCGGAAAAAGAAAAAATAAAACAAATCTGCTTTGAATATACCGACAAAATAAAAGATTTTGAAATTTCAAAAATTTTTAAAAACCAGCTTAACATTTTACAAGGCGCCATTTTAGAAAAAAACAGAGTGGCAAAACTTTTGGAAGAACAAAATGAAAAACTGATTGAAACGGATAAAATAAGGAGCGAGTTTCTGGCAAACATTTCCCATGAATTAAGGACGCCCCTGAATTCAATCATCGGTTTTTCAACCGCTCTTAAAGACGAAATGCCGGGGCCCATGAATGAAAAACAAAAAAGCTATGCAAATAAAATTTTGTCTTCGGCAATTCATTTAACGGGGCTGATAAACGACATTTTGGATATGACAAAAATTGAATCAAAAGCAATGAAATTAAATATTCAAAAACATTGTCCGACAGATATCATAAAAGAAGTAATAAATATAATCGAGCCTCTTGCCAAAGAAAAGAACATAAAAATCGAAACCGATTTTAAATATGAAGAAACAATTTCGGTTGATTTTATAAAGTTCAGACAAATTATGTACAATTTAATCGGAAACGCAATAAAATTTTCACATCAAAATTCAAAAATAAAAATTTCTACTTCAAATTTTAAAAACACCGCAACAATAAAAGTAAGAGATTTCGGTATAGGCATTGCAAAAAAAGACCTGAAAAGAATTTTTGATAAATTTGTTCAGCTTGATAATATTTATACCAAAAAATATTCTTCAACAGGACTCGGGCTTACGATTACAAAAGAACTGGTAAAATTGCATAATGCGGATATCTCGGTTAGATCGGAGATAAATAAAGGAAGCGAATTTATACTCAAATTCAAAAAAGAACCTTTTTAGTAAATTAAAAGGTTCTTTTTTATTGTGTTCGGTTAAGCCGAGTATTTTGGATTTTTAAGCACGGTTTTTATTAAGCTTGTTGTGCTTGTTTTGCTTGTTTTTCAGCTTCTTTTTGTGCTTTTTCCAAAGCTTTTCTTTCTTTTCTTGAAAGTTTTTTATCGGGTTCGGGAGCTGCCGTCTGCTGTGCGCCTTGTGCGGGAGCAGCAGCGCTTCCTATATTTGCAAGAGCTTCGGAAGCTGCCGATTGAATTAAGGGTTCGGGGTCCTGAAGAGCTGCCTGGAATACAGGTTCAAGAGTTTGTTTGTCTTCGGGTCTTGCAACGTATGAAAGAGCCTGAATTGCGGCAAGTTTAACTTCTTTTTCCTGTTCATTTCTTGCTGCATTTTCAATTTCGTTATAACCGATTAAATCGTTAACTTTTAATTGCGGAAGCTGGTTTGAAGCGTCCTGGGTCTGGTTATATCTGTCGATTTCATCTCTTTGGTTTTTCTGAAGCATTGCAAGAGTAAACATGGAAATTACTCTGTTTTTATCTGCAGCCGTTTTGGGCGCCAGCTGTTCCGTTAAAGCTTGTTCTTCGGGGGTTAATTGTTGTCCCGATGCGGCTTTATTTATTGCGGCAACCTGAGCATCGGAAGGACCCTGAAGGGTTGATGTATCCTGTTTAATGATATCTGCTAAACCCTTCATAACAGGTTCCGAGAGAACCGCATTTTGCATATCGGGTTCACCCTGGCTTAAATTAGCTATTTTTGTAATTGCATCTTCCTGAACTTTTGTGTCGGGGTTTTGAAGTCCTGCAATAAGAGAATTTACATCAACCTGATTTTGAGCGGGAGCGTTTTGTGTCTGTGTGGTATCAAGCGTGGGGGCCTGACCCTGCTGAGCCGTTTCCTGTGCTTGGGGCTGCTGAGCATCTGCGGGTTGTGTTTGTGCAGGTTGAACATTGGGCTGCTGCGTTAACACGGGAGCGGGCATCTGCTGCTGAGGCAGCTGATTCATGGGAAGTGCGTAGGGCTGGGGCATATATTGCTGATATTGATTCATATAAGGTTGTGTATACATTGATGCCTGGGGATATGCATATAAAGGATTTTGAACCTGAGTTGAACTTTGGGGCGTTGCATACGCTTTGGGTTCAAAGATTTGGATATTAACTGCACTTGCCGAGGGTGTCGGTTGCATATAGCCTTGTGCGCCTACTGTTTGCATCATATTGTTATATCTCCTTTTTGAAATTTTTCTTTTCTATGCGATATTATAAATGCCGTGAATTTTTAATATTGCGTATTTTTTAATGTTTTGACGTTTTTATTTTGTTTTTTCGGATTATTATTGATTTTCAGTGCTTTACATTGTGTTACATTTTTATTTTATTTTTCAATCAAACTCTTATCGACAAAAAAGTTTGTGCCGTTTTTAATAAAATCAAAAAACATTGAAACGCCCGTGCCTACGGCGCCTATGGCTTTTACGGTTCTGTTTGAAGATAAAAGCGTAATTAATGAAAAACCGGTTGCGGGAAGGTTACCTTTCATGCCTTCGACAAAACCGCCGAAAAATCCCGTAATTGCGCCTGCCGCCTTATGGATTCCGACCGTAAAATCCGAATTTCTTACGATTTCTTTCATGGCGTTATGTTTTTCGCTTGATTTATTAAGCATGGAATCGCCCGTAAAATCTCTTATGTCTTTTACGGCAACCGCCGTTTTTGCGGATTGTTTTGCTTCGCGGACCGCAAGCTCGCCCGCTTCCAGAGCGCTTGAAGCCAAAGATGTTATTGCCGTTGCGTTTGCTACAAAATTAAAAGCCATTATGCCACCGCCTGACTACTGTTTAAAGGGGGCACCATTGATTGATTCATATCGGTTTGTCCGTTCGGATTGATTTGCATGGATTGATTCATTGAAGCGGAGCCGTTTTGGTTTAAAAGAGTGTCCGTATCTGTCGGCGGAAGCTGTGTATTAACCGCATTTAGACCGTTTTGGTTATTTAATTCCAAAGCAGGCTGCCCGGCTTGAATCGGTTCTGCCGATTGGTTCATTTGAGGCTGATTATTTAATGAAGGTTCGGGCATGGTCATATTATTCGTTTGATTTTGATTTAAGTTTGCGCCCGTATTTACATTTTGGTTGTTTTGAAGTGCGGCGGCATCAGCATTTGCCTTATAGCCGCTCATTTTTAAGAGAATTTGCGAAGCAAGGGCAGCATCTTCACCGTAATTTGAAGTATCGGATTGCATTGCCTGCAAAATTTGTGCGGTTTCGTTGTTACCCGTTGCATATCCCGCATCAAGAGCGGTCAAGCCGATGAATTTAACGGTTTCTGCAGGGTCCTGAAGTGTTTTATTCAATAATGCGGTTAAGGCCGCATCGTCTTTTCTTGTTTCGTCTTCTTTAAATCTTTCAAAAAGTTCTTTTGCGCCCATCAGTCTTATTTTTTTATCCTGAGAATTCAGGTAATTTTCAAGAGTTCTTATATAATCATCCGTCAGAGCAACTTTGGGTTTGTTTTTCTTTTCTTCGGTTTTTTTGCCTTCTTCTCCTTCGCCTTGTGCGGCAACACCGTTATTTGCGGCATTCAGGCTCATGGTTTGATTCATGTTCGGGTTTATCTGCCCCTGATTTTGAGCCGAAGGGTTTGGCATTTGGTTAAAATTATTATTATAATTATAGGGATAATAACCGACCGGAACAGGCTGATAAAAGCCTTGAGGATTTGCGGTCGGGTTATAAATTTGAATGTTAACGGCGCCCACACTCGGAGAGAGCGAATAAGCGGGGTAACTTTGAGGCTGAATGCCGTTATAACCCTGATAAGATTGAACGTATTGAGGATTTATTTGATTTTGCATTAGATTAACCTAAAACTTCCTATACACAATAATAAACTGACAAAGAAAAAATTAAGTGCTAAAATTTCGGGGTTTGTAACAAAATATTAAGGCTTTTTTATAGAATATTCTTATGTTAGAATAATTTCGACAAATATAACAGGTAAGGAAATTTAATATGGTAAGCGCATCTTTAAGAGATAAATATGAAGTGGTTATAGGTCTTGAAGTCCATGCCCAGCTGAAAACGAAATCCAAAATTTTTGCACCCGACGGTGCCGAATTCGGACATGACCCCAATACCGAAACTTCGCCGATTACGTTAGGCATGCCGGGGGTATTACCGGTTTTAAACAAAGGTGCGGTTGATATGGCAATATTGGTCGGTCTTGCCTTAAATTCAAAAATTGCAAAAAGATGTAAATTTGACAGAAAACAATATTTTTATCCCGACCTTCCGAAAGGATATCAAATTTCACAATATGACGAACCGATTTGTATCGGCGGAGAAGTTAAAATTTCAAACAAAACAATCGGAATTACAAGGGCACATCTGGAAGAAGACGCGGGAAAATTGGTCCATGCGGGTTCAACCGGAATATACGGTTCTGCTTATTCGCTTGTTGATTTAAACAGAGCGGGAACTCCGTTATTGGAAATCGTATCGGAACCCGATATGAGAAGCTCGGATGAAGCAAGAGAATATATGGAACAATTAAGAAATAATTTAAGATACATAGGCGTTTGCGACGGAAACCTCGAAGAAGGTTCAATGAGATGCGATGCAAATATTTCAATCCGTCCGAAAGGACAAAAAGAATTCGGAACAAGAGCCGAAATTAAAAACGTCAACAGTTTCAGAGCGCTTCAAAGAGCAATCGAATATGAAATTGACAGACAAATCGAAATCGTTGAAGAAGGCGGAAAAGTCGTTCAGGAAACAAGGCTATGGGATGATAACAAAGGCATTACAAGCTCCATGAGAGGAAAAGAAGACGCTCATGATTACAGATATTTCCCGGAACCCGATTTAATGCCTTTGGAAATTGACGATGAATGGATTGAAAGAGTTAAAAAATCCATGCCCGAACTTCCGAAAGCAAAAGTTGAAAGATATATGGGGCTCGGATTATCGGAATATGACGCAAATGTTATAGTAAACCAGATGGATTTAGCGTTATTTTATGATGAAACAATTAAAGGAAACGTTAATCCGAAAACGGCTTCAAACTTTTTAACGGGTGAAATTGCAGCATTTTTAAAAGAAGAAAAAGTTTCAATCAATGATTCAAAATTAACGGTTGAAAACTTCCAAAACCTGCTTGAACTTTTAGATAAAGGAACAATTTCAAACAACATTGCAAAATCGCTTGTTGTTGAAATTTTAAAAACGGGTGAAGATGCAAAAACTTTAGTCGAGAAAAAAGGCTTGAGCGTTATGTCCGATGAAAATGAGATTTTAGCTGTCGTTCAAAAAATCATTGAAGCCAACCCCTCTCAGGTCGAAGCATACAGGGGCGGAAAAGATAAGCTTTTCGGCTTCTTTGTCGGACAGGCAATGAAAGAAACAAAAGGAAGAGCAAACCCGCAGATTTTAAACGAGCTTTTGAAAAAAGAATTAAATAAATAGCTTTGACAGCGGGGTATCTTTTTGTTAGCATTTTTAAAAAAGCGCCCTTGCTTTTTAAATTGAAAATTGAATAAAAAAATAATTATTTGCCGATGTGATGCCGTTTAATTTTGTGAAAACAAAATTAAACAAGAAGTAAATAAAATGACCAATTTCATCACATCGAAAAAATAAAATTGAAAATTGAATAAAAAATTAATTATTTGCCGATGTGATGAAATTGGTAGACGTGCCAGACTCAAAATCTGGTGTGGTTCACCCCACGTGCCGGTTCGAGTCCGGCCATCGGCAAATTTTTATATATTAGGGTTAGCTTGATGAAAGGGATTTATATTATGGAATTTAAAGGCTCAAAAACGGAAGCAAATTTAAAAGAGGCATTTTCGGGCGAATCGCAGGCAAGAAACAAATACACTTACTATGCTTCGCAAGCCAAAAAAGACGGTTACGTTCAAATTTCAAAGATTTTTGAAGAAACCGCAAACAACGAAAAAGAACATGCAAAAATCTGGTTTAAACTTTTAGAAGGCGGAAGCATTAAAGATACAATGTCCAATTTAAAAGACGCTGCCGCAGGCGAAAATTACGAATGGACCGATATGTATGCAAGATTTGCAAAAGAAGCAAAAGAAGAAGGGTTCAATGATATTGCAATTTTATTTGAAAATGTTGCAAAAATAGAAAAAGACCATGAAGAAAGATATAAAAAATTATTGGAAAATATCGAAAAAGATAAGGTCTTTAAAAAAGATGAACCCGTTATTTGGGAATGTGCAAACTGCGGCTTTTCTTATACGGGAAAAGAAGCAATTGATGTTTGCCCCGTGTGCAAACATCCTAAAAGCTATTTCTTTGAAAAAGCAAAAAATTATTAAAATTTATAATTTAAGGCAAGAAAAATTCTTGCCTTAAATTTTATATGGTAAAATTTAATTAAACCTATAGCGGCATCGTCTAGGGGTCAGGATAGCAGATTCTCATTCTGTTGACACGGGTTCAAATCCCGTTGCCGCCGTAATTTTATTATAAAGTCAACTTTTTCCTCGGCAAAGTTATTGCC
>DVJH01000110.1 GCA_018710795.1 Candidatus Galligastranaerophilus gallistercoris
GTTCAGCCCGTTTGGTTTATGACCCCTTTTAATATTATGGAAGATTTTACACGACCCCTGACGCTTGCAATCCGACTTTTTGCAAACATTCTTGCGGGCGAGATTTTAATTATGGTTTTGGCCGCCATAATCGCAAGCGTTTTAACGCCTGAGGGGGTTCAAAGCTTTGTGCAGAATATATTCGGAGGAATTTTACCTTCCGGATTCGTATATAATACGGGGCTGTTTTTAGGTTCATTGCTGCCTTTGCCCGTCATGTTTTTTGAACTTTTCGTGGCATTTATTCAGGCACTGGTGTTTACGCTTTTGGCTTCCGCTTATATACAGGGCGCAACCGCAAAGAGTCATTAAAAATAAAGGAGAAATAAAATGGAAACAGATTTAACACTTTTAATTAAATGCTTTAAGTACATTTCAATGGGTATTGCAATCGGGCTGGGCGTTTTGGGACCCGCAATAAGCCTCGGTCTTGCAACAAAAACAATTATTGAATCCACCGCAAGACAACCCGAAGCCGAAGGACAGATTTCAAAATATTTTTATATCGGCGCCGGATTAATCGAAGCCTGCGCTATATATGCCCTTTTGGTCGTAATTATCATCGGATTTGTAGTTTAAGGAATAATCAATGCTTCTTCAAATTGACGCTACAATGATATTTGTATTTGTGAGCTTTGTCATATTTGTCTTATTGATGAATCTCATCTGCTATAAGCCGATTATGAAAGTAATCGGCGAGAGAGAAAAACTGTTTGTAAAAAATAAAAAAACGGTTGATGAGACAAATGAGAAAAAAGACAATTTGATAAAAGAAATTAATGAAGAAATTTCAAAAACAAAACTTGAAAGTTCCAAAATTCTCAAAAATGCAATGGATAAAAACAAGCTTCAAAAAGAAGAAGCCGTAAAAAACAAAAAAGACGAACTATCAGAATCATTTGCGGAATTTGAAAACGCCGTGGATGAAAATTCCGACCGAATAAAAGAACAATTGAAAGATGAAATCGGAAATTATGTAAGAAGCACGGTTTCAAAGGTTTTAAACATTGATGCGCAATCGGTCCGGGTTGACAGAGAACAAATAGACGAGATATTAAGATAATGCATAATGAATCTTTATTTTTAACCGTATTGGAATCAAACATCATTAACTTTTTGATAATGATGAGCATTCTGGTTTGGATTTTTAAAAAATTCAATTTGGGAAAAATAATAGATAATTTGGCGGATGATATCAAAAATAATGTCGTAACAAGCGCCGAGGCGGTTCAAAATGCGCTTAAGGAATATAAAGAAACGAGAAAAGAATCAAGAGAAATTCCGAATAAAAAACAGGAAATTTTAGATGATGCAAAAGAATCCGTTAAGCGTTTGGATGAAAAGAGCCTTGAAGAAATAAAACAAAAAGTAAGCGAGCTTGAAGACAATTCCGAAAAAATGAAAGAAGCATATACGAAAAGAACGGTTCAAAAGACCGCCCAAACAATAAAAGATGCGGTGTATGAGCTTTCAAAGAAAAGCATAGCAAATATGCTTAATTATGATGTTCAAAACAAGATAGTAAAAGATTGTCTTGATGAACTTGATAGAATAAATGAGGTCAGATTTTGAATATTAAAGAAATAGAGCTTGATGCCGTAAAACCCGCAAAAAGATATGCCGTTGCTTTGTATGAGGCGGCAGAAGGGCTTGATTTGGATAATATCTTTAATCAGGTAAATTTTGCGGCAAATACCGTTTGCTCTAATGAAGATTTTAAAAATTTTCTGAATCACCCGATTGTTTCTCTTGAAGATAAAAAGGAGCTCATAAGGGAAGTTTTTAAAGATTTTAATTCCGTTGTTATTGATTTTTTGTTTGTTCTTATTGATGCAAAAAGAATAAACTGTATTGATGAAATCAGAGATTTTTTAAAAAACATGATTGATTCAAAAAACAGAATTATAAATCTTGATGTTACTCTTGCGTATGAGCCGGATGAGAATATGAAAGAGTATATTAAACAAAGGCTTGAAAATAAATTTCAATCGACGGCCATTATTAATTATAAAAAAGATGAATCTCTGCTGGGCGGAATGCAGATTAAAATTAAAGATACCGTTATTGATTTAAGTATTAAAAGCAAGTTAGAAAATTTTAAAAGAATGTAATAAGGCAGGTTAATATGAACGCAACAATTAATGCAAGTGAAATATCCGAAATTATTAAATCTAAAATAGAACATTACGAAAATAAGCTTGATGTCGCAGATGTCGGCACCGTTATTGAAATCGGAGACGGTATTTCAAGGGTATACGGGCTTAAGAACGTTATGTCAAACGAACTTGTAAGATTTGACGATGAAAAAGGAACACTGGGAATTGCCCTGAACCTTGAAGAAGATAATGTCGGCGTTGTTGTTCTCGGAGATTATACCGGCATTAAAGAAGGCATGCAGGTCAGAACCACGGGCGAGATTGCTTCAATTCCCGTAGGTGATGAATTAATCGGAAGAATAATCGACCCAACGGGTGCCCCGATTGACGGCAAGGGCGAAATTCATACGACAAAAATAAGACCCGTTGAAAGAATTGCCCCCGGTATTATCGCAAGAAAATCTGTTTGCGAGCCGCTTCAAACGGGAATAACCGCAATTGATGCTCTGACGCCTATCGGAAGAGGGCAAAGAGAGCTTATAATAGGCGACAGACAAACGGGAAAAACCGCCATTGCCGTTGATACAATCATTAACCAGAAAAACGAAAACGTTATTTGTATTTATGTTGCCATAGGGCAGAAAAAATCTACCATAGCGCAGCTTGCAAAAACATTAGCGGACCATAACGCAATGGATTATACGATTATAGTTTCGGCAAGCGCCGATAATTCGGCACCTTTGCAATATATTGCGCCTTATGCGGGGTGTGCGATTGCGGAAGAATTTTTAGAACAAGGCAAACACTGTTTAATCATATATGACGATTTAACAAAACATGCTCAGGCATACCGCTCCATGAGTTTGCTTCTTAAACGCCCCTCCGGCAGAGAAGCGTACCCCGGGGATGTATTTTATCTGCATTCAAGATTGTTGGAGAGAGCATGTAAATTGTCGGATGAGCTCGGCGGCGGTTCAATTACGGCATTACCCATTATTGAAACGCAAGCCGGAGACGTATCAGCCTATATTCCGACCAACGTAATTTCAATTACGGACGGTCAGATATTTTTGGAAACAAACCTCTTTAACGCAGGGCAAAGACCCGCAATTAACGCAGGTATTTCCGTTTCAAGGGTAGGGGGCGCCGCTCAGACCAAAGGCATTAAGCAGGTTGCGGGGCAATTAAGGCTTGATTTGGCACAATACAGAGAGCTTGAAGCTTTTGCCCAATTTGCATCCGACCTTGACCCTGCCACAAAAGCGCAGTTGTTAAAGGGTGAAAAATTGACCCAGATTTTAATCCAGCCTCAATATTCGCCCCTTTCGGTCGCATATCAGGTAACAATTTTATATGCCGGAAACAACGGATTTTTGGACAATATAAATAATGCCGATATTCCCGAATATAAAAAACAATGGTTTGAATATTTTTCATCCAATATGCCCGAACTGGAAGCAAAATTAAATTCCGGCGATAAGTTGAGCGATGAAGATAAAGAAAATTTGAATAATCAATTGAAAAACTTTAATGAACATGTGTTCAGCAAAGAATAAAGGTTAGTTTATGGCTAATTTAAGAAATACAAAAGACAGAATCCAAAGTATTAAAAATACGCAAAAAATTACGAGAGCAATGAAAATGGTTGCTGCGGCAAAAGTTAAAAAAGCGGAAAATGCCGTTAAAATGTCAAGGCCGTTTTCATTGGAATTGTTCAGGACTTTTGTTGAAATTTATAATTCAATTGAGGACAAAGATTTTGAGGAAATAAAAACAAATAACCCTCTTGATAATTATCCCGTTCTTTTGAAAGAAAGAGAAATTAAAACGCTGGGGCTTGTTATCGTTTCTTCAAACAAAGGGCTTGCGGGTGCATATACCGCTAACCTTGTCAGATTTGCCGCTGAAGAAATTAAAAAAGCCAACAAAGAAAATATGGATGTAAAAGTTTTTCTTTTGGGGCAAAAAGCCGAGTCTGCCTTAAGGGCGCTTAGAGGCGAATATAAATTTGATATAAAAGAGGTTTATACGGGCGTTTTGGATGATATAAACGTAAGCTCGGCAAAAGTCGTTGCATCGGATTTGGCGCAGGAGTATGTAGAAAACAGAATCGATAAAATTGAACTCGTTACGACAAGATATATTAATATGATGAATTATAAAGTCGAAGGCTGGCCCTTGCTTCCCGTTATAAAAACAAACGGCAGCGAGTTTAGGGCTTTTTATAAAAAAGAGTTTGATAAAGAAAACCGTTTTGAATATGAGACGTTTTTTGACAGCGTAAACTATGCGTCTGAGATTTTTGAACCCGACCAAAAGGCGATTTTGCAAAAAATTGTTCCAATGTATATAACAAATTTAATTTTTCAGGCCATTTTAGAAGCACAAGCCTCCGAACTTGCTTCAAGAATGACGGCAATGTCCGCCGCAACAAATAACGCAAATGATATGATTGAAACGCTTACAATTCAATATAACAAAGCCCGTCAGGAAAAAATTACGCAGGAAATAACCGAAGTTGTATCGGGCAGTTTGAAAAAATAGCTTTAAGCGCTTAAAATTTCTTCTTTGGTGTCTGCAATCGTGTATAATTTATCGGGTTTTTCGTTTAAAAGCCCGCTTGAATAGATTTTTTTGTATTGTTCGTCAAGATTTTTAAAATAATCGCTTCCGACAAGAACAATTTTCTTTCTTTTTTCTTTCGGAGTGTAGTTATTTTTGCTTATAAGGGTTGTTGCTTCCTGAAGTGTGGCGGCGCCTCCGGGGAAAATTACGATTTTATCCGCAAGGTCTGAAAATTTTTCGATTCTTTGCGCTTCTGAATCCGCTTTATCTATTACAACGCAGTTTTCAATGTCTTCATCTCCCCAGAGAGGAGTTTTTACTATTGCAAGGTTTTGCGAGGGTTTATTTTCTTCATCTTTTTTTGAATATGTTTTTGCGGCATTATATGCGGCGCCCATAATACCCGATGTTCCGCAGCCATGGAGTATGTTTTTATCCGCAAGAACAAAACTTTTCGTAACATCGGAGCAAAGGTTGATATATTCCGAAATTGAATCTTTTGATTTTGAACTTCCCAAAATTGCAACCGTTTCTCTTTTTTTATTTTGATTAAAGCTGATATTTTTCGGATAGTTATAATTAAGATTTAGAGAAACTTTCATTTTTATCCTTTGGCAACGACCGTTGCGATTAAATCGCCGTAGCTGTTAAAGCTTCCGTCAGTTTGTTCTATTATATAATTCAGCCCCGGTTTTCCTTCTATTGCTTTTTGGGCTTTTTCAAACGCTTCTTCAAAATCGGGGGTTTCCATAATAAATACTCTCGTAAGTTCGGAGTTTTCTTTTTCCGTGTATACGTGGTACATAAATTTTCTCCTTTTGGTTTCATTATATATCAATTTTTAATCATGGAAAAATTGTTTTGATTGTTATGGAGTTTG
>DVJH01000111.1 GCA_018710795.1 Candidatus Galligastranaerophilus gallistercoris
AAAAACAAGATATATAAACATGGACAAAGATTGGAAATGCATCGCACCGTCAACAAAAAGTATTATTGATAATGAATTTCCAAAACCAAAGTTATATGACAGCATGGTGCAAATAGCAGAAAAACTTGCACAACCTTTTCCTTTTTGCAGAGTTGATTTTTATGAAACAAGCAATAAAATTTACATCGGCGAAATGACTTTCCACCCGAATTGCGGTTTTAATCATTATAAAACAGAGTGGGATTTAAAGTTCGGGAGCTATTTAACCCTGCCTGACAAATGGGAGTAATGCGTTCTCTCCGTTAACAATATAACGAGCAATTTTAATCTCATTACGCCTTTTTCTTTGCGCCCATGATTTCAGAATCAAGGCGCAGGAAAACGGGGTGAATTTCTTCTTTTGAAATCAATTTGCCCGCATTAATCATATTATCTTTCATTGAAGCAAATTTTTGATTAACATCGATTTTCAATTGCTTTGCCATATAAAAAGCAATGTTCGGGCAATAAGGTTCAATTAAAATTGCAGCGTGCGCCATAACGTTCAGAACCGTATATAAAACTCTGCCGCATTCCGTCATTTTTTCTTCTTTTGCTAAAGCCCAGGGGGCGGTATCATTAACGTATTTATTTGTTTCATCAAGCAGATTAATTATCTTTTGTGCGGCAAGCGCAATTTCCATTTCATCAAAAAGCTTTAAGACTTCATTTATGGTTTCGATAACTTTATCGGATAAATCGGAATTGATAAAATCTTCTTTTATTTCGCCGTCAAAATATTTAACAAGCATATTTAAAGTGCGGTTTAAAAGGTTTCCCATATTATTTGCCAAATCCGCATTAACTTTTTCTTTAAAATCATCGTCGGAATAATTTCCGTCCTTGCCGCCGATTGCAGCGGTTGCCATAAAATATCTCAGGGCATCCGGGTTGTCCAGATTAAACGCTTCCATAACGCTTTTTGGCGAAATGACGTTTCCCGTTGATTTTGACATTTTGCTTTTATCAATCATAATCCAGCCGTGAGCATATATGCTTTTCGGCAATTCAATATCAAGCGCCATTAAAATTGCAATCCAATATATGGAATGAAATTTCAAAATGTCTTTTCCTATTATGTGATAATTAACGGGCCAAAATTCATTATAATCTTCTTTTATGTTGCCCTCCGGGTTATATCCTAACCCCGTTATATAATTTGACAATGCATCAATCCAAACATAAATTACCTGGCTCGGGTCTGATTTTACTTCAATTCCCCAGTTTACGTTTGTTTTTGCCCTTGAAACGGAAATATCTTCAATATTTTCCAGTTGGTTTAAAACTTCCTGAGCTCTGAATTCGGGCTGAATAAATTTGGGGTTTTCTTTTATGTGTTTTATAATTCTTTCTTTATATTTGGTCAGCTTGAAGAAATAATTTTCTTCCGACACAACTTCGGGCTTTTTATTATGAATGGGGCAGCAGCCGTTTTCGTCCAAATCTTTTTCGGCTAAAAAACATTCACACCCAGAACAATAAAGCCCCGTATATTTATGTTTATATATATCTCCTTTTTCCAATAACTTTTCAAAAATATTTTGAACCGCCGCAACGTGATAATCATCGGTTGTCCTTATAAAATGAGAATAATCAATATCAAGAAGCTTCCAGGTATTAATAAACGAAGCCGCATTTTTATCGCAGAGTTCTTTTGGCGTAACGCCGAGGGATTTTGCCGTTTTTTGAATTTTAATTCCGTGTTCGTCCGTTCCCGTTAAGAAAAAAGCTTTATCGGCGCGTTTTTTGTAATGTCTGAATATAACATCGGTAAATATCTTTTCATAAGCATGCCCGATGTGCGCTTCGCCGTTAACGTAATCAATTGCGGTTGTTATTGAAAATTTTTCCATAATGATTTAACTCCAACAAATAAAAAAATTATAGCATAAAGCAAAAATAATGTTTCAGACGTTTTAAAAAAACAAAGTTTAAAAGGAATTAAAATGAGAGTAGATAAAATCAACGTCAGTTATAAAACACAAAATTACAACCGAAATAATGTTTATAAAAACGCAAGCTTTGATAAAATAAGCTTCAGGGGCAGTGAAGACAAAAAAGAGCCCTCGGGGCTTAAAAAAATTATAAGCTTTTTCTTACCCGATGTTGAAGAATTAAGCCCCGAAGAAGAAAGAAGCATTGAAATTTCCGATATGCTATCCGACATTGATTCCCAATTAAAAAGGCTTAAAAAAGATGCAAAATGGGAAAAAATGATGCTTCCTGATTATATAAAAATCGGCGAATATGACAATTTTGAAGGATATATCCCGATTGATAAAAAAAGCGGCAGAAAATTAAAATTCGGCGAAATTGATAAAGAAACCGGGCGCCCCAAAGAATTTACCGTCATAAACACAAAAGAAGGCTTTAGAGCGGACAGCTCATATAATTTAATTAACGGTGAAGAAGCTTTTCAAAAAACGGATTATTCATTTGAAGGCGTTATATCTTCAAGCGATTATATAAAAGGGAAATTTGTTTATATGAAACAGGAACATATAAACGAAAAACTGACCTATGAAATGGTGCCTTATGCAAACGGTTTTTATTATTTCTGCGGAAAAAAAGATGAATTTGATAAACCGACCGAAATAATTTTTGAAGCCGACATTTCTTATGACAAAGATAAAGTCTCAACGGTAAATCTGACGGAAGATGACGGAACATTGAAACATTATTATTTTGACAATCAAAAAAGAATTTGGGTTGAAAAATAAGGCTATTTTCCGATACAGAATTTTTCAAAAATACCGTTTAAAATTTCATCATTTATAACTTCACCCGAAATTTCCCCGAGGGAAACAAGCGCGGATTTTATATCGATTGAAATTAAATCCTGAAGTTCTTCGTTTTGAGCGGCAAAAAGTGCATTATTTATAAAATCAAGCGCATCTTTTAAGCTTTTTTGCTGTCTTTGATTTGTCGTAAATTCGCTGTCATCGATATTAACGTCAATCAGCGCTTCATAAATCAGATTTTTTAATTTATCAATATTGTATCCGGTTTTAGAACTTATCGATATTGCATTTTCATGTTTAATTTCCTGAATATCGGCTTTTGTTGCAACAAGGATTGATTTTTTGCCTTTTGCAAGTTCAAAAATCTCCCTGTCATCTTTTGTAATGCCTTCTATTCCGTCAAAAAGCAAAAGAACAATATCGGATTCTGTGATAGAATTTTTTGCCTGTTTAATTCCTATTTGTTCGACTTTATCTATATTTTCATCTTCTCTTATACCTGCGGTATCTGTCAGAGTTGCAAGAATTCCTTTTATTTCAAAAGATTCTTTTATTGTATCCCTTGTGGTTCCCGCTATATCGGTTACGATGGCGCGCTCCAGATTTAAAAGAGCGTTAAACAATGAAGATTTTCCGACATTCGGGCGCCCTATAACGGATATATTTATGCCTTCCCTTAAAATATTATGATTTTTAGCGTTTTTTAATATGTTTTCAATTTTTTCTTTTATAGGAACAAGAGAATTAATTATTTCATTATATGAAACTTCTTTGACGTCTTCGGGGAAATCAATCGAGGCTGTTATTTTTGAGAGAATTTCAATTATCCTTTCTCTCATCTTTGAAATTTCAAGATACAGCGCCCCCGACAAATTTGAAGCATTTTTTGAAGCGGATTTTGTTGTTTTTGAATTAATTAAATCCAAAACCGCTTCCGCTTCCGTTAAATCCATTTTACGGTTTAAAAATGCACGTTTTGTAAATTCACCCCTGTCTGCAAGTCTTGCGCCCGAATCCAACAATAAATTCAAAATTTTTTTTATGACAACCGGAGAGCCATGGGTTTGAATTTCTATAACATCTTCTCCCGTGTAGCTTTTTGGCGCTTTAAAATAAAGAACGATAACTTCATCAATTTTTTTATCGTTATCAATTATCCAGCCATGGTTAATCGAATTTTCTTTTATTTTTTTATTGAAAAATTTTGAAACAATATTCAGCGCTTCGTCGCCCGATATCCTTATAACGCCTATTCCCCCGTATGAAAGCGGGGTGGCGGGAGCTGCAATTGTTTCAAAAAAGTTACTCATCATTGTAAATATTATCATGTTTATAATAAAATCAACAACAGATGACAAATAAATATTAAATGGGGAAATTAGAGATATTATGGATTTTAACACGCTTACGATACTATTCTTGAAGTTTTTGGCAGACATAGTCGGCAACTGGGGGCTTGCAATTATTGTTTTAACTTTAATTATAAGATTTGCCCTGTGGCCCGCTAACGTTTCCCAGCAAAAATCAATGAAAAAAATGCAGTTAATTCAGCCCAAAATAAAGCTCATTCAGGAAAGATACAAATCAAATCCCGAAATGATGCAAAAGAAAATGATGGAATTCTGGAAAGAAAACAACGTTAACCCTATGGCAGGGTGTTTACCTATGTTAATCCAGCTTCCGATTTTTATTCTTTTATATTCGGCGTTAATGAGCCCTCAATTTATAACGGAAGCGGGAAATGCGGATTTTCTTTTCGTAAAAAGGCTTGATGCAACAATAAGAAGTAACGCCGGTTTATCAAACGACGGACAGTTTCAGGTTGATAAATATACAAGGCTTCAAAGCGCAAAAACCGCAAAAGTATATTTAACAACGGGAGAAATTTTAGATAACGTTAAAATTCAAAACCCGCAAAAAGCCGTTATAGTACAAGGCAGCATTACCCCCGGCGAAACGGTTGATTTAAAACTTATAATAGATAATCTTAACCTTGATTATTCAACGTTAAATAAAGTTGAAAAAGTTGATGTCAATGTTTCAAACCCTCAGACAAGAGAAACCGAAAACGTTACATTTAAAAAACACGGCGATATCTTAATTGCGCAAATGCCGACAATTGAAGCCGCCCAAACAATACATTATGACGTTATAGTATTGCTTGTTTTATTTGTTGCGACAATGATATTAATGCAAAAAGTCATGATGGCGCAAACCAATACTCAAAACCAAGACCCGCAGCAGGCCGCCATTCAAAAATCAATGACAACGGTTATGCCTGTTATGATAACGGTAACATTTCTTTTTGTTCCGATACCAGCAGGGGTTCTTTTGTATCTTGTAACATCAAATATATTCCAGATTGTTCAGACCATAATAATAAATAAACAATTTGATAAAGAACACGGGGTCAAAACGGATAACCCGTCTGAAGCCGTAATCGACGTTAAAGCAATTGAAGAAAAATAAAGGAAGGAAAAATGGTAAATACATTTGAAGGCAAATTAACCGCAAAAGAAACGGATAAATTTTGTATAGTAATTTCAAGATTTAACGATTTTATAGGTTCAAAACTGTTATCGGGCGCACTGGATGCATTTATCCGCCACGGCGTTAAAGAAGAAAATATTGACGTTGTCTGGGTGCCCGGGGCTTTTGAAATTCCTCTGTTGTGCAAAAAAATGGCAAAAAAAGGATATTCTGCAATTGTAGCGCTCGGCGCCGTCATAAAAGGGTCAACTCCGCATTTTGATTATGTTGCAAATGAATTATCAAAAGGAATTGCAAACGTTTCTTTATCCGAAAATATCCCCATAATGTTCGGTGTCCTAACAACGGATAACCTTGAACAGGCAATCGAGCGCGCCGGAACTAAAGCGGGAAATAAAGGCTTTGACGCCGCAAAATCCGCAATAGAAGTTGTAAATTTACTAAATGAGATATAAAAAAATAAGCCCCTTAAATTAAGGGGCTTATAAAATTTTATCCCATTATTTTATCCACAACGGGTGCTATTTTTTTAAGTTTAGAATATAATTCATCAAACTGTTCGGGGTATAAAGACTGCGCACCGTCGCAAAGGGCGCATTCGGGTTTATAATGAACTTCTATCATAAGCCCGTCGCAGCCTGCGGCAATTGAAGCCATGGACATAGGCGCCACCTTATCTCTTAAACCTGTTCCGTGGGACGGATCAATAATAATCGGAAGATGACTCAGCTTTTTGACAACGGGAATTGCGCATAAATCAAGAGTATTTCTTGTTGCAACTTCAAACGTTCTTATTCCTCTTTCGCAAAGTATTACTTCTCTGTTTCCGCCCGATAAAATATATTCCGCAGCCATAAGCCATTCTTCAATCGTGGCGGATAACCCTCTTTTTAAAATTACGGGTTTGTTTATTTTGCTCAATTCCTTTAACAGGTTAAAATTCTGCATATTTCTCGCACCCACCTGCAGGATATCAACATATTTTAAAAATAAAGGAATCTGGTTAATTTCCATAACTTCGGATGTTACCGCAAGATTATATTTATCTGCCGCAGCTCTGATTAATTTTAAACCTTCTTCGCCAAGCCCCTGAAACGCATATGGCGAAGTTCTCGGTTTAAAGGCACCGCCTCTTATGATTTTAACGCCCGATTGCGCCATAAGTCTTGCACATTCGTTTATTTGGTCTTCATTTTCTATCGTGCAGGGACCTGCAATCATTCCGACATATCCGCCGCCGAATTTTTCACCGTTAACTTCAATTATTGTATCTTCATTTTTAAATATTCTTGATACAAGCTTATAACTTGATGTTATTTTTATAACTTCTTTGACGCCGTCTAAAAGTTCCAAATCTCTCGGGTCCATAACTTTGCCGCCGACGGCACCGATAACCGTATGCAAATCACCCCTTGAAACGTGTGCGTCATATCCCTTTGATTTAATAAATTCTATAACTTTTTGAATGTTTTCTTCGCTCGCCCCATGGCGCATTACTACCAGCATTTTATTACCTCCTAAACATTATTAATCTTAACACCAACAAAATTATTATGATAAAATAAACTTACCATGCCGCATTTTTTAATAAGTAAAGAAGAAATAAAAGAAGATAAAATCGAACTTATCGATAAAGAAACAATTGATCACCTTTTAAAATCCTTAAGGGTAAAAAAGGGCGAAAAGGTTAAATTTATTGATAAAGACGAAAATGTCTATTTAACCGAAATTATTGAAACCGGCAAAAATAAACTTATATCAAAAATAATTACAAGAGAAAAATCAATAAGAAAGCTTAATTTTGAACTTGATGCCGCAATTTCCGTCCTGAAACCCGATGCTATGCATCTTGCAATTCAAAATGCGGTTCAGGCGGGCGCAAAAAAAATTTATACGGTTTATTCGGATAATGCTGCGGTTAAATATGATTCGATTTTAAACAAAAAAGAAAAATGGCAAAAAATCGGAATGGAAGCATTTAAACAGTGCGAAAGGGCTGATATTCCAGAGATTTATGACGTTATAAAATTTGATGAAATATTTAAAAATTACAAAAAAGAAAATATTATAGTTTTTGCGGAAAAATACGCAAAAGAAGATGTTAAAGAAATATTTGATACAATTAATAAGAAGGAAAGAATTTTAGCGGTATTCGGGCCTGAAGGCGGGTTTAGCGAAAAAGAATTTGATTATTTTAAAAGTAAAAATATAAAGCTTGCAACCCTTGGGAATTTAATTTTAAAAGCGCCCAATGCCATAACGGCGGGGTTATTCGGGATTATTACAAATTATGATAATAAAAGATGATTTGATTGAACTTATAAAACCATATATAAAAGATTATGAATGCTATCTTACGGGCGGTTATATAAGAGAATATCTGCTGAATAAAAATTCATCGGACAGAGATATAACCGTAAAAACCGACAATCTTGAGAACCTTGCAAAAAAAATTGCGGATAATCTAAATGCAAGCTTTGTTATTTTGGATAAAGAAAATGAAATTTACAGGGTTGTTTTTAATAAGGAAGAATACATTGATTTTGCAAAGTTAGAAAATAACAGCCTTGAAGATGACACCGACAGGCGCGATTTTACGATTAATTCAATTATGTATGATATAAATCAAGATAAATTAATCGATAAAAATTTCGGTATTGAAGATTTAAAAAATAAAATCATAAAAACAAAAAACCTCAAAAACCTCTCCGATGACCCTTTAAGAATGCTCAGGGCAATCAGGTTCAAATCGGAAACGGGTTTTAGGGTTGATGATGATATTATCAAATTTATAAAAGAAAATGCAAAATTATTGAATAACATAGCAGGCGAGAGAATTCATCAGGAACTGATAAAAGTTTTTGAGGGCGAATTTTTAGCCGATTCATTGGTTTTGGCGGATGAAACGGGAATTTTGGAAGTTATTTTTCCGTTTTTTTCGGAAATTAAAAAAATTCCCAAAAATTCTCATCATCATCTTAACCTTTTTTACCATTTGATTGAAACAACAAAAAATATAAGGATAAATAAACCTTTATTAAAATTATCCGCATTTTTGCATGACCTTGCAAAGCCCGATTGCTGGACAATTGATAAAGAAACGGGGCGCCACAGATTTATAGGGCATGATGAAGAAGGATCAAAAAAAGTTGTTCCTTATTTAAAAAAATTGAAATTTTCAAACAAAGAAATCGAATATATATCAAAAATGATTAAATATCATATCTATCCTTCCGCATTAATGTCCGATGTAAACGTAAGCGAAAAAGCAATGATAAGGTTTGTTAAAAAAATAGGGGATGATACCGTTGATTTAATTGAATTATCAAGAGCGGACAGGCTCTCTGCAAGGGGAGAAGCGGTAACGGACGAGATGATAAAAACCAATCTTGAAAATCTGGATAAACTGTTAGATTTTTATAATAAAATTCAGCCCAAATTAAAATCGCTCCCAAAGTTAATTGACGGAAACGAAATTATGAAATTATTAAATATTAAGCCTTCAAAAAAATTAAAGGAAATAATAAACGAAATAAACGAAAAACAAATTGAAGGAATAATAACCACAAAAGAAGATGCTGTTAATTTTGTTTTAAGTTTAAAAAATTAAACCGAGAAAATATCCTTAATATCTTGATATGTAAGCGTTTTTGCAATGTTTCTGTCAACCGATATAACGGAATCCACCAGAGAACGCTTTTTGGATTTTAATCTTTGAATTTTTTCTTCAACCGTACCTTTTGTAATTAAGCGGTATACAAAAACCTTTTTGGTTTGCCCGATACGATATGCTCTGTCCGTTGCCTGATCTTCAACGGCAGGGTTCCACCACGGGTCATAATGAATAACATAATCCGCACCCGTCAAATTCAAGCCCGTGCCGCCCGCTTTCAAGCTTACGAGGAAAATCGGAATAGTAGGGTCCGTATTAAATCTTTCAACAACTTCCTGCCTGTTTTTGGTGGCACCCGATAAGTATTCGTGTTTAATTCCTTTATTTTCAAGCCAGATTTTAATTATATCAAGCATTCCCACAAACTGGCTGAATAATAAAATTCTATGACCTTCGGAAATTATTTCTTCAAGCATGGATTGAAGATGTTCAAACTTACCCGATTCATTTATGCCCAATTTTCCTTCTTTATCATACAACCTCGGATGACAGCAGATTTGCCTTAACCTTAAAAGGGCAGAGAAAATTGACATTCTTGATTTTTCTAAGCCGACAGTTTCAATTGATTTAAAGAGTTCTTCTTTTGTTGAATCCAACACCTGAAGATAAAGGTCTTTTTGATCGGGCGTAAGTTCGCAGTATGCAACGGCTTCGATTTTGTCGGGCAAATCTTTTGCAACGTCTCTTTTCATACGTCTTAAAATAAACGGGAAAATTTGAGATTTTAAGCGTCTTTCAACCGCTTTATCCTCTTTTTCCACAATCGGATAAACGTATCTGTTATTAAATTCATTGCCGTCAAATAAGAATCCGGGCATAAGAAAATCAAAAACGCTCCACAATTCTTCAAGCCTGTTTTCAATCGGGGTGCCCGACAAGGCAAGTTTATGTTTTGCTTTCAATAATTTAACCGCTTTTGAAGTCTGACTTTGAGAGTTTTTAATATTTTGAGATTCATCAAGAATAATATATCTGAAATCAAATTTCTTTAATTGGTCGATATCTCTTCTGATTAAAGCATAGCTTGTGATTATAACGTCAAATTTCGGAATGTTTTTAAAGTTTGCTTTTCTTTCGGTGCCGGAAAGTGTTAAAAATTTCAAATTCGGAGCAAATTTTTCAATTTCATTTTCCCAGTTGAAAACGACAGATGTCGGGCAAATTACAAGAGCGGGTTCTTTTCCGTCTTTTTCTTTTGCTTTTTGCAATAACGTAAGAGTCTGCAAGGTTTTACCCAAACCCATATCATCCGCTAAAATTCCGTTCAAACCGTATTTATACAAAAACCAAAGCCAGCTGTAGCCTTTTAATTGATATTCTCTTAAATTCCCGATTGTAGACTTTGGAAGAGGGGTATTTTCCATATTTGAAAACGTTGAAATTTCTTTCCAGAATTTGGAGAACTTTCTTGACATTTTCATCTTTATATTCATATTCTCCATCTCGGAAACAACGCCCGCACGATAGGTTTTTACGATATATTTATCTTCATCGTTTTTATAAACGTCATAAGTATTAAAAGATTTTAATAACGTAAACACATTATCAACGGGAATTAAGCTCTGGCCTTTTCCTGTTGATTGATAATATCTTTGCCCGTCATAGACCAGATCCTGAATTTTTTCAAATTCAATCCTCTCGCCTTCGGCTTCGGCGTACATTTCAATTTCAAATTTATCCGTTGTATCAATTGCAAAATCAATATCAGCGCAAAGCGTCAGCTCTTTTTTTGCAAGCTTATACATGCTCATATCGTCTTTTTCGATAAATTCCCAATTGGGACCCGCTTGAGAAATATAATAATTATAAAAATCAATGGCGTTTTCTTTCTCAAGCGCAAGATTATTCGTCTGCATGGGGGCAAAACGGCATGCAAGAAGCATTTGATACGCCTTTTGTTCAAAATTGGAATCTCTTTTAACCCAGTATAATAAATCTTTTTCGGGGTCTTTAATTGTAATATAGGGGGTTTTAGGCGTTCTTGAATAGGGAACTTTTACCCCGTCGTATTCAAAATCAAGAGAAGCTTTTAAGGATTGATCATAATCAATGCCAAGCTCCACTATACATTTAGGGGGCCTTTTTTCAAAAGAAAGTTTTTCCATTTCTTCCGATAATTCAACGGTCATGACTTCTCTTAATTTGGGGAGTTCTTCATAAATAAATTTTCCGCCTTCTGCATCTTTTATGTCGGTAAAAGAAGCTTTAATCAAATTTTGGGGAAGAACGGAAACCTGAACATCGGTTTGAAAAATTCTATCTTTATATCTGCCCCATTTTAAACCTCTTGAAAAATATCTTATTTCTTCAAAAGGATAAATCTCATCAACATCGGGGCGTTTCCAGTATAAAGACAATAAGACGTTTCCGACATATGAAACGTTGACCGATAAACATAACTTCCAGACATCGGGTGTAAATAAGATTTTTTTATGGGTTTTTGCGTCAATGACATCTTCCATTTTGGAGAGCATTTTGAAAAATTCATCAAACTTGTTAATTTGAACGTCGTACCACCCCGATTTTTTATCCAGTCTTGATTGTTTTAATAACATTGAAAACATCATTGCTTCCAATTTTTGAACTTCGTTTAATTTAAAATCGGGATTATTTTTTTGCTCTTCAAGCACTGCTTTAAAAATACCCTCTAAATCCCTCATTACCCTTTTTGTGTTTCTGTCCATAACAAGGATGGAGAAGAAATTCTGCCTTCGTTTGGGGTTGAAGTGAAAAATATATCCGCCCTGAGGGTTTTCTGTCATCGGGATATCTTCATCAAAAAAGACGGGCGGAATATCAAATTTTTCATACATCAATTCATCGACATGATGATCTTTAAGCGATGATAAACCTAAGGCAACCACATGTTTACACCACGGCTCGTCCAAAGGGCATGAGCAAGAGGTTTTGACGCCTGTTTTCGTGAATTTTAAAGATACATCATAATGATCCTTAAAATTGCCTTTGACCTTGCCTGAAATAACGTTATCTTTAAGGGCAACATCCGTTACTAATCCCTTTTGATAACATTCATACCCTCTGCGCCAGCTGCCGGGTTTTGCCGAATCTTTAATAAATTTGTTGTTAAAAATGTATTTCACAATAGCACTTATAATAGCTACAAACTGCGTCAGTTAAAATCTTAAATGTGAAACGGTTTAAATACCACTCGAAATTAACTTTTACAGTTTAAATTTACCAAAAAACAGATAAAAAATCAAGAATTTTATTATTTATTTTCATATAAAGTTTGTATAAAGATGTATTGCAATTTTATTTTTTTGTTTTATTATATTATTGTGAATTTAATCACGAATTAAGAATCACCATACTATTAATCATTATATTTTAAAGGAGAACAACGTATTATGACAGCAGAAAATGAATGCAGCTGCACTTGCGTTTGCGACTGCGAAGTTGACGACAGAAAGCCTGTAACATGCGCTGAAGACTTTGAAGAAATGATTGTTCAGGTACACGAAGCACAAAAACAATATGCGACATTTACTCAGGAACAAGTTGATAAAATCTTTAAAGCAGCAGCACTTGCAGCAAACAAAGCAAGAATTCCTCTTGCAAAAATGGCAGCCGAAGAATCCGGCATGGGCGTTGTAGAAGACAAAGTTATTAAAAACCACTTTGCATCGGAATACATCTACAACAAATTTAAAAATACAAAAACCTGCGGAATTCTTTGGGAAGACAAAATTAACGGCATTAAAAAAGTAGCCGAACCCTTGGGTGTTATTGCAGGTATCGTTCCTACAACAAACCCGACTTCAACAGCTATTTTTAAATCATTGATTGCATTAAAAACAAGAAACGCAATCATCTTCTCTCCGCACCCCAGAGCTAAAAAATCAACAATTGCGGCGGCAAAAATCGTTTTAGACGCTGCGGTTAAAGCGGGTGCGCCCAAACACATAATAAACTGGATTGATACACCCACCATCGAATTATCCGGATTATTAATGAAACACCCGAAAATTGATGCAATCTTAGCAACGGGCGGTCCCGGAATGGTTAAAGCCGCTTATTCATCAGGCAAACCGGCACTCGGCGTAGGCTCGGGCAACACTCCCGCAGTTATAGACGAAACGGCAGACATTAAAATGGCTGTTTCATCAATTCTTATGTCAAAAACATTCGACAACGGTATGATATGTGCTTCCGAACAATCTGTTGTTGCGGTTGACAGCATTTATGACGAAGTTAAAAAAGAACTTCAATACAGAGGCGCATATATCTTAAACGACGAAGAAGCCGAAAAAGTTGCAAAAATAATTCTTGTTGAAAGAGGCGGAGTAAGCGCGGTTAACCCTGCAATTGTAGGACAGCCCGCATATAAAATTGCCGAAATTGCAGGCATTAGCGTTCCGAAAGATGCAAAAGTTCTTATCGGCGAAGAAAAAGAAGTTGCCGTTGAAAATCCTTTTGCACATGAAAAATTATCTCCCGTTCTTGCGCTGTATAGAGCCGCAGATTTTAATGATGCCGTTCAAAAAGCTCATGACTTAGTGTTATTGGGCGGTGCGGGTCATACATCGGTTCTCTATACGGACGAACGCAAAAAAGAAAGAATCGATAAATTCGCCACAACAATGCCCACGGGCAGAATTTTAATCAACTCTCCTTCATCACAGGGCGGTATCGGAGACCTTTACAACTTCAGACTTGAACCGTCTTTAACATTGGGCTGCGGCTCTTGGGGCGGCAACTCGGTAAGTGAAAACGTAGGCGTTAAACACTTATTGAATTACAAAACAGTAGCTGAAAGGAGAGAAAATATGCTTTGGTTCAAAGTTCCGCCTAAAATCTACTTCAAAAGAGGCGCTACGGATTTAGCATTAAGAGAATTACAAGGAAAACAAAGAGCATTCATCGTAACAGACAGATTCCTGTTCGATTCGGGTGCGGTATATAATATCACAAGACCCTTAGAAGACATCGGCGTTGATTATCAAATTTTCTTTGATGTTAAACCCGATCCTACATTGTCTACAATCAGAGAAGCAATGCAGATGGTTGATGTTTATAAACCCGATGTAATTATTGCTCTCGGCGGCGGTTCACCGATTGACGCAGCTAAAATTATCTGGCTGCAATATGAACAGCCCGAAGTTAAATTCGACGACATTGCAATGAGATTTATGGACATCAGAAAAAGAATCTGTATGCCTCCCAAACTCGGAACAAAAGCAACAATGGTTGCAATCCCGACCACATCCGGTACAGGTTCTGAAGTTACACCGTTTGCGGTTATCACGGACGATGAAACGCACATCAAATATCCTATCGCAGATTACTGCTTAACGCCTGATATGGCAATTATTGACGCCAACTTTGTTGACACAATGCCTAAAGGCTTAACGGCTGCAAGCGGTATTGATGCTTTGACACACTCTCTTGAAGCTTACGTATCTTCTATGGCAACAAACTTCACGAATTCTCCCGCCTTAGAAGCTGCAAAATTAATCTTCAGATATCTGCCCCGTTCATATAACGGCGGAAAAGACGATCCTGTCGCAAGAGAAAAAGTTCACTATGCATCCTGCTTAGCCGGTATGGCATTTGCTAACGCATTTTTGGGCGTTTGCCACTCAATGGCTCACAAATTGGGTGCGGCATTTAATATCCCGCACGGTCTTGCAAATGCGTTCTTAATCAATCAGGTAATCAGATACAACGCTAATGACTGCCCGAAAAAACAGGCAACATTCCCGCAGTATAAATTCCCGAACGCAAAAGCAAGATACGGTCAGGTTGCGGACAATCTGGGTCTCGGCGGTAAAAACGATGATGAAAAAGTTGAATTATTGCTTCAAGCAATTACTCAGCTTAAAAAAGACATCAACATTCCTCTTTCGATTAAAGAATGGGGCGTTTCCGAAGAAGACTTCAACGCTAAGCTTGATGAACTTGTTGAACTTGCATTCGATGATCAATGCACGGGCGCAAACCCCGTATATCCTTTAATGGATGAAATCAGAGAAATGTATGTTAAAGCATACAACGGAGAATATTAATCTCAAACCGAATGAAGCGTCCCTTTTTTAAAAGGGACGCTTTTTTAAATGTTAAAGGGATAAAATAAGATGTCGACAGAAAAAATATCCGATAAAGTTATAAGCAGATTAACACAATATCATTGCATTTTAGTTGATTATATAAAAAAGAAAAATTATACAATCACAAGCTCTGTTATCGCACAGCTTCTAAAGATTGATGATTCACAGGTGAGAAAAGATATTTCAATGTTAAATAATGCGGGTAAATCCCGTGTCGGATATGATGTTATTCAATTAAAAGCAACGATAGAAAAGACGCTCGGGTTTTCAAAACCAAAGAACGCTTTTATTATAGGTGCGGGAAATTTAGGCACCGCTCTTGCAAAATATAACGATTTTGAAGCGTACGGCCTGAATGTTATGGCGTTATTTGATATCGATAAAACAAAAATAGGGAAAAATATAAATTCTAAACCCGTTTTAGATATAAAAGAGCTTTCCGAATACACAAAAAAAATGAATGTCGAAATAGGAATTTTAACCGTGCCTGCTGATTTTGCGCAGGAAATTGCAAATTATGCGGTTAAATCGAAAATAAATTATATCTGGAATTTTTCGCCTACGGTTTTAGAAGTCCCGAACGGTGTTGAAGTTTGGAATGAAAATTTGATGGGAAATTTCCTTCAGTTTTCATACAAAATTTCAAAGTGAAGAACTTTCTTTTTTAATTTTTCTTATGTTACCGTAGCAATACGCAAAATAAAATATAACTCCGATTATAACCCATAAGGGAAATAATATTGCGCTTGTGCCCAAAGTAAATAATGAATAAATCATCAGCCCTCCGCAAAATAATATTCCTAAAATCGGAAAGAAAGGAACAAAAGGAACCTTAAAGGGTCTGTGCCTATTTGGGTCGGTTTTTCTTAAAATTAAAACCGCAATGCAGACAATGGTAAAAGATGTAAATGTTCCAAAGTTACAAAGTTCTGCCGAAACATTCAAATCCATAAACAATGCCCCCAATACAACAATAATTCCCGAAACCCAGGTTATAACATGGGGGGTATTATATTTTTTATGGATAATCTGAAGGCTTTTGGGTAAAAATCCGTCTCTGCTCATTGCATATAAAATTCTTGTAGTTCCCAATTGATAAACAAGAAGAACAGATGTCAGCCCCGCAAGCGCTCCTATTGAAATGAACCCTGCAATCCAATTGTTTCCGGTTGCGCTCATTGCGGCGGATATAGGCGCCATAACGTTTATTTTATCAACGGGAACAATCCCCGTTAGAACAAGAGAAGTTAAAATATATACAACCGTACAGATTGCAAGCGTTCCGATTAAACCTATCGGAAGATTTTTTTGAGGGTTTTTTGTTTCTTCCGCTGCCGTCGATATGGCATCAAAACCGATATATGCAAAGAAAATTATAAATGCTCCCGATATTACCCCCTCAAAACCGTTAGGCATAAAAGGAGTCCAGTTTTCCGGTTTTACATAAAACATGCCTGCAAATATAAACATAAAAATTACCGCAAGTTTTATAAAAACCATAATTGTTGCCGTTCTTGCGGATTCTCTTATGCCTCTTACAAGAAGCAAAGTAATAATCAAAACAAGAATGATGGCAGGGATATTAATTGCAATCGGAATAACACCGAAAAGTCTCGGGATTTCAACCGCAGGGTCAAGCCCCGAATTTTGATAAATGCTTACTGCGGTCCTGTAATCATTTACAAGATAAACAGGCGGATTAACAAGCCAGGAAGGAAGAATATGCGAAAAGCCTTTTAAAAATTCAAAAAAGTATCCACTCCAGGCAGATGCAACCGTAATATTTCCTATTGCATATTCAAGCATTAAAACCCAGCCTATCATCCACGCCATAAATTCACCCATTGTGGCATAGGTATATGTATAAGAGCTGCCCGCAACGGGTATCATTGAAGCAAATTCCGAATAGCAAAGAGCCGAAAAAAGACAGGCAAGCATTGCAATTATCATCGAAACAATTAAAGCGGGCCCTGCCCCCACGGATTCGGGGCCGCCTGCGGCAGCAATACCTATAATCGTAAAAATTCCCGTACCGATAACCGCACCGATACCAAGCATTATAAGGTCAAATGCATTAAGCGTTTTTTTTAAGTTGGCAGACTCTGCCACCTTTAAAATTTCATCGGGGGATTTTTTCTCAAGCAGATTATTCTTAAATTCCTTAAAATCAAATTTCATTCGTTAATTTTCCTTTTCAACCCGTCTTTGTTTTCCGTAGCTGTAGAGAAAATAGAAAACTATGCCCAAAACTATCCATAAAGGAAATAAAAATCTTGATGTGGTTAAAAATTTCATTGAATATATCATAAGCCCGCTGCAGCAAATTATCCCAAACAAAGGAAACCACGGCGAAAAAGGAACCTTGTAAGGGCGCGGGCGTGAAGGATCCGTTTTTCTTAAAATTAAAACAGCAACGCATACAATAATAAATGATGTAAATGTTCCGAAATTGCAAAGTTCCGCTGCCGTTGAAATGTTTAAAAACGTTGAACCCAAAATGCAGATAATTGCAACCAAAACCGTTATTATATGCGGAGTTTTAAATTTTTTGTGCACTTTTTTTAATACACGGGGAAAGAAATTATCCCTGCTCATTGCATATAAAATTCTTGTTGCGGCAAGCATTAAAACCAACAATACACTTGTTAAACCGGTAAGTGCGCCTATTGAAATTAATCCCGCAATCCAGCCCTGCCCGACCGAGCTTATGGCATGCGCAATCGGGGCTTGAATATCTATTTTATCCACAGGAACGATTCCCGTTAAAACAAGCCCGACCAAAACATATACAACGGTGCATACGCCGAGAGAACCTATTATTCCTATCGGAAGGTTTCTTTGAGGGTTTTTGGTTTCTTCCGCCGCCGTTGCGATGGCGTCAAAACCGATATATGCAAAGAAAATTATAAACGCACCCATAAATATTCCCTGGAATCCGTTAGGGGCAAACGGAGTCCAGTTTTCGGGTTTTACGTAAAATGCGCCCGTTATAACAAATAATGCGATGACGGCAAGTTTTATAAACACCATAAACCCTGCCATTTTTGTCGATTCTTTTATACCTTTGATTAAAATCGCCATAATAATTAACGTCATTAAAATGCCGGGGAGATTAATCGCAAAAGGAATACCCATAATATCGGGGATAATATCTGCGGGGTTTAAGCCTTCTTTGGTTAAAATCGAAACGGCAGTTGTATAATCGTGGACAAGATATACTGGAGGATGTGTAATCCAATTCGGCAAGATGTGCGAAAACCCTTGCAAAAACTGCATAAAATATCCCGTCCAGGCGGAAGCTACGGCAATATATCCGACAAGATATTCAAGCATTAAAACCCAGCCTACAATCCAGGCCAAAAATTCACCCATCGTGGCATAAGTATATAAATATGCAGACCCCGCAACGGGTATCATCGAAGCAAATTCAGAATAACACATTGCAGAAAACACACATGCCAACGACGCCAATACCATTGAAATTATTAAAGCGGGTCCCGCCCCGACGGATTCGGGGCCGCCTGCGGCAGCAATTCCCACAACCGTAAAAATGCCCGAACCTATAATGGCACCGACGCCTAAAATAATAAGGTCCAATGCGCCCAGGGTTTTATTCAATCCCGCAGAATCGGCACTTTTTAGCATTTCTTCCGGAGATTTGGTTTTAAACATGTTTTTTCCGACGGCTAAAAGTGAGCCCAGCTCTTTGGAGTCTATTTTTATATCGTCGGAAAGTCCGTCAGGCTCCTTGAATGTTTTTTCTTCCATTAGTTTTTATTAATCCTTCGGTTATTTGTTAAGGAGCGGGTATCCGAGTTTCTCTCTTTGCTTGACGTAAAGCTTCGCAACTTCCGATGCCATTTTCCTTACTCTGTTAATATAATTTATTCTCTCATCTTTGCTTATAACACCTCTGGCATCAAGCAAGTTGAACGTATGTGAACACTTTAGAACCCAATCATAAGCGGGGAGTACAATTTCGGCTTCAATACATGAATAACTTTCCGCTTCCGCCAAGTCAAACAATTTAAAAAGCCTTTCGGGGTTTGAATATTCAAAATTATATTTTGATTGTTCTATTTCGTTTTGAAGATAAATGTCTCCGTATTTTAATTTTTTATTCCACATAACATCAAAAACGGAGTCAACGTTTTGAAGATACATAGCGATTCTCTCAAGCCCGTATGTAATTTCAAGCGCAACAGGTTTAACTTCAAGACCGCCAACCTGCTGAAAATATGTAAACTGGGTAATTTCCATACCGTCAAGCCAAACTTCCCAACCGACGCCTGCGGCGCCTAATGTGGGCGATTCCCAGTTATCTTCGACAAATCTTACGTCATGTTTTTCCAGTTCAATTCCCATAGCCTCAAGGGATTTTAAATAAATGCCCTGTGCATCATCGGGGGAAGGTTTTAAAATTACCTGATATTGAAAATAATGCCCCAATCTGTTTGGGTTTTCACCGTATCTGGCATCGGTCGGGCGGCGGCAGGGTTCGACCATTGCGGTTGAATACGGCTCAGGTCCCAGCGCCCTTAAAAAAGTCGCGGGGTTCATCGTGCTTGCGCCCTTTTCAATATCATACGGCTGTTGAATAATACATCCGTAATCAGACCAGTATTTAGAAAGATTTAAAATTAATTCCTGAAACGTTAAAGACATAACTTTTGAATAGTACTACAATCATAATTTTTTTACAAGTGTATAAAAAGCACTTTATATATTCTTAACATCAATAAGACATACGCTCATAGCTTCAATTGAAAGCCCTTCACCTGTTGAATCGGATTTTTCTTTTGTTTTTGCTTTTATTGAAATTAAATCGGGGGAAATTGAAAGAGCATTTGATATATTTTTTTTCATATCATCCTTATAAGGTAAGAGTTTCGGTTTTTCGCAAATTACGGTAGAATCGATATTAATTATTTTATAACCGTTATTATCCAATAATTTTGCCGTATGTCTTAAAAGTTCAAGGCTTGAAATTCCTTTATATTGAGGGTCGTTATCGGGGAAATGTTCCCCTATGTCTCCGATGTTCATAGCGCCAAATATTGAATCTATTATCGCATGGATTAATACATCGGCATCCGAATGCCCCGATAACCCTTTTTCATAAGGGATTTTAACTCCCCCCAATATTAAATCACGCCCGAAAATCAGTCTGTGTATATCGTAGCCTTGTCCTATTTTCATAATTTACCTTAAAATATATTTTTCAATCGCATTTGATAAACCGTCATCATCTATCGGGGGGCATATATAATCCGCAATTGATTTTAATTTATCGCTTGCATTACCCATGGCAACTTTTATACCCGCATTTAAGAGCATGTCATAATCGTTATCCTGATCCCCCGATGCCATTATTTCTTCTTTTTTTATACCCCAGAAATCCGATAAAAATTTAAGCGCATTTCCTTTTGAAGCGTTAATATCCGTAAATTCAAGATAATATTTATGGCTTCTTACAACCTGAAGAACTCCTTTGAATTTTTCTTTGAATAAGTCCCTGTAATATAAAAGCTCGTTTTCATCGTATGTAATTAATAAAAGTTTTGATATTACGTTTAATTGAATTTCATCAAAAGACTTAACGGCTTTATATGTCGTAAAACGCCCTTTTGTATAATCTTCCATAAATTTTTTGTTATCGTCTTCCACGATTAAAACATCGTCGTTATATAAATTAAGATGAAATTTCATTTCTCTTGAAAGTTTGATTAATTCAAGCGCAATTTCTTTTTTAACGGAATTTTGAAACAGAATTTTATCTTTATCTTTTACCATGGCACCCTGATAACAAACAACGGGGGTTTCAAGCCCCAGTGCTTCTCTGACGGGGTCTGCCCCCATAAACATTCTTCCCGTTGCAAGGACAACCTTAATACCTCTGTTTGTTAAAATTTGAAAATAATTTTTTAATTTCGGCGTAAACTCGCATTTTTCATTCAGAACGGTGCCGTCAATATCCGTTATTAAGAGTTTAATATCTGTCATTTATAAAATCCGTTTTTAATTTAATTTTCTTTATTATACAATAAAATTAATGATTGATATGAGGAGAAGAATATAAAATGGCTGCTATAGAACGTCAAAAACCCGTTGAACAGGATATGGTCAAAAGAAGAAGCAATTTTGACCCCGTTGAAGAAAATTTCACGGACGCACAGGCAAAACTTGAAGCTTCAAGATGTTTAAACTGCAAAAACCCGATGTGCAAAAAAGGGTGCCCCGTGAGCGTTAATATCCCCGAATTTATTCAGGAAATTAAAAACGGAAATGTCCAAAAAGCAGGCGAAATCATAAGAGAAACAAACATGCTTCCTTCGGTTTGCGGAAGAGTCTGCCCGCAGGAAAGACAATGCGAATCAAAATGTATACTCGGAATCAAAGGAACCCCCGTTGCAATCGGCGCACTGGAAAGATATGCGGGGGACAATTCAAAACCGGTTGAAGTTAAAATTACGCCCAACGGCAAAAAAGTTGCAATCGTAGGGTCGGGGTGCGCAGGAATGAGCGCTGCAAACGACTTAAGAAATGCAGGCTTTGACGTTACCATTTTTGAAGCACTCCATGAAACGGGCGGCGTTTTAAGATACGGAATTCCCCCTTTCAGATTGCCGAGAACAGTCTTGGACAGAGAAATACAAGGCTTAAAAGAAAAAGGCGTCAATATTGTTAAAAATGTCGTTGTAGGCAAATCAATCACATTAAAACAATTAAAAGAAGAAGGATATAATGCGATTTTTATCTGCTCCGGCGCAGGGCTTCCCAAAATGATGGGAATTAAAGGCGAAAATTTAAACGGCGTATACAGCGCAAACGAATTTTTAACAAGAGTTAACCTTATGCACGCAAATGAATCGACAACGCCTACCCCCTTAAAAACGGGAAACAAGGCCGCAATCATAGGCGGCGGCAACGTTGCGATGGATGCGGCAAGAACGGCTGTCAGAGTCGGGTATAAGGAAGTTTATATAATGTACAGAAGAACGGAAGAAGAACTTCCCGCAAGAAAAGAAGAAATAAGACACGCAAAAGAAGAAGGCGTTATTTTTAAACTCTTAAGAGCTCCCGTTGAAATTATAGGCGAAAACGGTTCGGTTAAAGCGATGAAATTTGAAGTTATGGAGCTTGGGGAACCCGATGCATCCGGAAGAAGACGACCTGTCGGCACGGGAGAATATGAAACAATTGATTTTGACACCGTTATAGTTTCACTCGGCACGGGTCCTAACCCTATCATTCAGGATTCCGCCAAAAATGACTCATTAGACCTTGAAACGGATAAAAAAGGATATATCATTATCAACGAAGAAGGTAAAACTTCAATTGATGAAGTCTGGGCAGGAGGCGACGTTGCTCCTCTAGGTGAATCAACGGCAATTAACGCCATGGGCGCAGGAAAAAGAGCCGCAAAGGCAATTATTGAAGCTTTGGCATAAGTTTAAATGCATATAATAAATCCGCTTTAAAACTTTTTTAAAGCGGATTTTATATTGCAGAACAAATTTTATTTAATTTTTATACTTCTTACAAGTTTTATAAACTCAAAAAAGTTTAAATTGTTTTTTATTACGGAATCATCGACTTTAGTTTCAAATAAAACTTCGTTGTCGACAGAATATACTTTTACTTTATTTTGAAATTCGGGGATATAATTTAATTCAAGTTTTTCGGTTGATTCTCTATAATATGCGTATGCAAACATTTCTGTTTCATATAAAAGTTTTAAGCTTAAAGGAAAATTATCCCAATCGGCTTTATCTATATAGAAAATATACTCTCCGTTTATTTTTTTATAATCTCTAACCTTTACATTTTGCTTCAACAAATTATCGTATTTAAAGTAATCCACATTCTCCATAAGACTATATGCTTCTTCGGGGGCAAGAAGGGTAACTTTATTATCCGGAGAATTATAATTTAAAATTGACTGGCACCACCCCTGATAAGGAGATTTAATTGCAATATATTGAAGATAAGTGTAGGGAGCAATAATAGACAGGAAAAATAAAACCGCAAAAACGGATGTCTGAATTTTTTGAATTTTGGGGTTATAGTTTTTAATTAATCTGTTTCCCAAAATTCCCATAACTATCATGAATTTTAAAATCGAAAGGGAAAATAAAACCGCAATAAAACTTCTCAATATAAATAATATTTCAAATTCATTAAATACCGATTGAGGCACAGAAACTTTCATCTGCAAAAAATATAAACAAACGGATAAAAGAAAATGAAAGATAAATATAAGGGAAATAAAACATTTATTAAATAATCCCCAGATTACCGTTCCAAAAAAAGCGGCAAAATTAAAAGGGGGGTAATTTGTTTTATTTTTACCTTTAATAAAGGATAAAACGACAACA
>DVJH01000112.1 GCA_018710795.1 Candidatus Galligastranaerophilus gallistercoris
AGCGGAAACAAAAAAGGGACCTATGAAAAGCTTTTTTTCTTTAATTAAATTTTTTATTAAATTCTTTTTTTCTGGCGCAAATTCAAGATAATTTAAAAGTGCATAAATCTGCCCGTCAAAATAAAAAGAAAGACGATTATTTTTCCTCAGCTCATCCAAAATGCCGTTTACCGTTTCATAGAGCCTTACATTAAAAGCATCAAAAGTTTTATACCATTCGGCGTCCCAGTGTGTGTGCAGATAGGCGATTACGGGTTTTTTATTATTTTTCAACAGCTCCCCTCACAAAATAATCCGTTTAGCTTATTTTAGCATATTTAAAAAGGACAATCCATTCTTTAGATGAGTTATCAAAATTTGAAATTGGTATACTTTTTTTATGAAGATTTGATTTCCCCGCATAGGATAAGAAAAATGGTTATGACTAAAAAAATTTTAAAAAGTATCGAGCTTGAAATTGAAAAGTGCAAAAAACAGTTAAGGGAATTAGAACCTTTAATATATAAAAATGCAGGTGTTGCGGAAAGCTATAACAGGCTTCTTGTTAAAAAAGCAATTCTTGTCGATAAATATAAAAAAGCACTTTTTAAAAAACCCGTTGTTTCAAAGATTGCGAGCTTTTTCAAATTTAAAAAAGAGCCCAAATTAATTTGCGATTATTTTCCTAACGCATAAAAATTTTTGACGGCAAAAAAATCTTTTCAGGGAACTTATGCTAAGTGTAGTTAAGTTCCCTTTTTATTATGAAAATCAGTTTTAATCCTCAGATAAATTACAATAATTTTAATTATTATCGGGTAAATAAAACCAAAAATCTTCCTTATGATTCTTTTGAATTGAGTTTTAAAGGCTCCAAAACAAAAAAGAACGGCAAGGTTCCTTTTGACGGGAGCGACGATTATTCTTTATATAAGTTAACGCCAAAAACGCTTAAAAATTACAGGTTTTCAAAAATCCCCGCCGAAACAAAAAGGGCTGCGCATGATTCAATGCAGGCGGCAAGAATTGTTAAGGGCAAACTTGATAAGAAATACGGAAAAGACAATTACGTTTTTGTTTCAATCGGAACAAGCCCCGCAGGTGTTGCAAAAACAATAGAATATATGGGCGGAGATGTCAGATACGTTCCGATTTCAAGCTTAAGGGATGTTCAATTCTCATACAGGGAATTGCCCGAATATCAGGATTATGAAAACTATTCAAAATTTTTGGATTCAATCGGATTGGATAGAAATGACGTTATAAAAAGCGGCAAAAAGCACGTTTTTTGCGATTATACATGTTCAGGGATTACCCTTAATGCCGTTCAATATTATGCGCAAAGAAGGGGTATTCCGGATGAATATACGGATTTTAGAAGCCTCAACGGAATGCTTGCCGATTATGCGCTTTCAAACCCCGAAAAAACGGGCGATATCTTAAGATATAACAAATATTACCTTGAAGATTCAAATATCGGAAAGTATACGGGCATTCCCCATCTTCATTGCATGCTTGTAAATAATATTGATGAAGTGCTTAAAACACCGCAAGGAAAAACCTCAAAAGATTTTGACTTTGCGCTTTTATATTATCTTGATAAAAAAGGATTATTAAAAAAGTAACAAATTGGCAAGAAAAAATTTTATGTGTTAATATAATTTTGAATTGTAAATAAAGTAATATTTGATATGCCGAGAAAAAAAGAAGTTGAAATAGTTCTGGATGTTGAAACCACGGGGCTTGATTATACAAAAGAAAAGATAATCGAGTTTGCCGGCGTCAGGCTTGAAAACGGCAAAATAACCGATACTTTTCAGACTCTTGTTAATCCGAATCAAAAAATCAGAAAATCTTCAATGGCAATTCACGGCATAACGGATGAAATGTTAAAAGATGCCCCCAATGAAGAAGAAATTTTCCCCAAAATTTTTGAATTTATCGGCGATAATCCGATTGTTGCACATAATGCAATTTTTGATTACAGCTTTTTAAACAGAACCAAAAAACGTTTGTTTAACGAAAACTTTGATAACAGATATATTGATACGCAGTTTATGTTTAAAGAAGTGTACCCTCATCTTGAATCATGCGGGCTTGATTGTTTAATGGATATTTTTAAAGTTAAATATTCCACCCGCCACAGAGCAATGGCGGATGCCGAGGGACTTGCAAAAGCGTATCCCAAACTGAAAAAAATGTATTTTGAAAAATATGACTGGCAATTAAGCCAAATAAACAATGTAGAATATCTGTTTGAAAGATTTTTAAGGCTTCAATCCACAATTTCGATTTTGCAATCCGAAATTCAGGATTTAAAATCAATCTTCAGAATTTATTTTGAAAAAGGCGGCGCTCCCATTACCGCAAATTCGGGCGAAACCATGGCATATAACACCAAAAAAACTTTCGCATACGATTTTGAACAGGTAAAAGACGCACTTAATGAAATCGGAGTTTTGGAAAAAGCCGTCAGATTGAATAATGTATTTATCGATAAACTCGTTTTATCTTCAACGGTAAATGACGAAATTAAAGACAGAATAAAATCCGCAAGATGCGAAATTTCGGAAAACAAAGTCTTTAACGTGATTAAACCCGACAAACAATCAAAACACGAATAAGAAGATTTTTATACTGCTTTATTTTTTACCCACTCGGGCTATTGTTAGCCTTATATTTATGCGGTTATATATAATTAAATCTTTTTCATACTTCCAGCTATTCTTAATTCCAGACAGTGGACTCAAATTATTGGGTCCTTTTTTTTAAATATTAATATATCGTAAAAATTATATTGAAATAAAAAATTTTTTATTTATAATTAAACTTAACACAATAAACAACAAGGGAAATAAAACAATGTCAGGCAACGAATTACCCTCAAATATGGGCAAAAAAATTGCAGACGCACTGAAAAAACAAAGCAAGACTGCAGTTAAAGAAAATACCGCTGATGTTGTTGAAGAAACAAAAAAAGTTTCAGATGATACTTTTGAAGAAGAAATTTCCCGACTGCACAATGACACGACAGAGACCGACATTGATACCGAAGCGGAAAGTTTCGTTAAAGAGCCCGATTTTTCGGTTGCTCCGGAACTTGATGAAGAAGAAAAAGAAAGTGCATATGATGATTTAGACATGTATGACACGCCTTCTCTTGAAGTTGAACAGGAAAGCGAAGATTACGCTCCGATTTTCAAAATGGAATCCGGTGAAATTAGCGATAATCCCGATTTCAAGCTCAATATTGATACGGAAGATGATACTGAAGAGTTTGAAATGCCCAACAATATAAATGTGTTGAAAAGGCTTATTGCACAGCTTCCGACCGGCGTTTCAAAACAAACCGGAGCACAAATCATCCGTCAAACAATCGAAGCTTTGGGTATTCCGATGAAAAGCGTTTTGCAGGACGCTCAAAGAGTCAAAGAATGCTTGAACAGCTCAATTAAGGATTGCAGCTATACCATTCAGGAGTATAAAAGCAATATAAGAAACCTTGAAAAACAAAGTTTAAGCTATCAAAGGCAGCTTGCAAAACTTAATGACATAATCGGACTTTTCGTGTATACTGATAAAAAATAAATAAAATCCAATGCCCCCATCGTCTAGAGGCCTAGGACAACACCCTTTCACGGTGTAGACAGCGATTCGAATTCGCTTGGGGGTACCATTAATAAGAGCCTAAAATAGGCTCTTTTTTATTAATCAAATTTTATATCTCTCAGTTTGCCCAGACAAAAATCAAGCCTCAAACCGAAAAGATAAACACAAAGTCTGAAGATTGTATTTAATTTTAAAAACAGATTGATTCTCAAGCCTCTTTTAATTCTTTTAACTCTTAAAATCAAGCTGAGCCGTTCTTTAAGCGGCATTTTGTATCGTATGTGTTTTTTTAAAAAATTTGTAATTAACGTTTTATTCAAGGCAAAATTCAAATCGTTATCCGAAGCTTTGGAATAATCAAAACAGACTTTTTTAATATGTTCATTCAGATGTATAATTTTTGGATTTTTTTCGTTTATATCGTTATAGAGGTATAAAATATCAATTTCTTTATCTTTAAATTTATTTTTTAATATTTGATATCCTTCGAGTATTTCTTCATTTGTGTCAATTGCATTGTCGTTCGGGTTAATTATATAAAACAGGAGAATTTTTTTTGCTTTTTTTATTGAATTATACAGTCTGTTAATTCTTCTTTGATATTTTTTTGAAACACTTTCATAGCTTTCCTGCCAATCTTTATTAACGGGAAAATCGTGTTTGAACGTTATATCGGTTTTTTTGTTATGAAAAATATTTCTCGGTTCAAAATCCAGTCTTGTATCCGTAAGCTCTAAATCTTCGATATTCAGCCAGTCTTTAAAATTGTTTTCAATTGTTTTAATTCTGTTTAAAAAGCTTGACCCGAAAAGCCAATCAAAAGGAAGGGAATATACCTGAAAATTACACTTTCTTAAAAAATAACTTCCGGAACATGCCAAACCGAGGCTGAATATAAAATCGTATTCTTTTTTATCTTTGTGCATCTTTAATTTCCGAATAAGACAATTATTAAATATAACTTTAATTTTAATATAAAAATTAAGAACGAATTAATATTATTAAAAATGTACTTAATATTTTCTTGAAAATTAAGTTAGAGTTTATTCATTTTTCCATATATAACAATTAAATTTTTAATTGGGAGAGGTTTATGGATAAAAAAACTCTTTTGGGCGGCAGACTGAGAGAATTAAGAAAAAGAAAAAATATTACTCAGGAACACCTGGCGGAATTAATAGGAGTTGAGCCCGCAACAATAAGCAACATAGAAAACGGCAAAAATTATCCTTCAATGCAAAACCTTGAAAACATATTAAAAATTTTAGGGTATAATTTTATTGACGCTTTTGATTTTGAACATAAAAATTCTCCCGAGAATTTAATTAAAGAAATTAATGAAATTCTGCAGAAAAATCCTTCCAAAGTTGAAGAATTTTATAAAATTTTATCCGCACTTGTCAAATGAGAAAAATGAAAAACATAAAAGATAAACTAATTTTTCTAAAATCAAAAATCAAATTTTTGGGGCTCAGTATCAGTATAAAATACAGAAATCCGGAATTAAAATCAGTTTGCGACGATGTTAATACCATAATGGAATTTAAGCCCGATTATGTGGTTAAATTGCAGGGCGGGCTCGGCAATCAAATGTTTCAATACGCTTTTTCAAAAGCGCTTAAGGGAAAAGTTTTGTTTGATTTGTCAGAATTTAATGTTTACAGATTAAGGCAATATGCTCTTGATAAATTTAATTTGAATATAAAAACGGTAAAAAATCATATAATGCAAAAATTTTTATTAAACCATGGCGTACTTGAACCGAAAGAAAGCATTTATGACGAACAAATTTTAAAATTGGAGCCGCCCGTTTATTATTCGGGGTATTTTTAATCGATAAAATATATTCAAAATTACAGAGAAGAATTAATGAAAGAATTTGTTCCGAATGTTAAATATACAAAAGAATATAAAAAGGTTGAAGATGAAATAACAAATTCAAATTCCGTCCTTCTTAATTTCAGAGTTGCAAAAGATTATAAAAACCTCGGCTGGTCGCTTTGTTATAATTATCAAAAAGAAGCAATCGATTATATTGCAAAAAATGTTAAAAATCCGATTTTCTATGTTTTTGCCGATGATATTGATGAAGTTAAGAAAACGTTTGAAACAAATTACGAGTTAAGGTTTGTTGATATTGAAAAAAATAATCCGGATAAAATGTATCTGGATTTAGAATTGATGAAAAAATGCAAACATGCGATTTTGAGCAATTCAAGCTTTGCTTTCTGGGCGGGCTGGCTGAATAATAACCCCGATGCAATTATTATCGTGCCAGATCCGTGGCTGAAAACGGCGCCGGAGATAGCTCCGGATAATTGGCATAAAATAAAAGTTTAATTAAACCCTTTTGTCCAATTCTCTTGCACAGGTGTCAAACTTATCCGCTTCCAAAATTTTTACGCAATCCGACATGTAGGACCTAAAGCAGGGAATTGTATCCCAAAATTTTCTGTCTGCATTAAAAAGGGCTATATAATCCGCATTTTGCCTTTTTGCTTCTTTTATTGTTTCAGACAGCATTACGGTTCCGACTTTAGAATATTTTCTTTTATCCGCACCATAGACGGTATCGGGGTTTGTGCAAAAATATGTAAGTTCAAACGGTTTATAGCTTTGGGGCATTTCATCTTCAAGGTTGATATTTTCCATTTCGGAATTTGTTTCAATAAGTCCTAAAATGTTTTCATTTTCATCTTCAAGCCCGTAGAAACTTTTGTTATAATCCCCTTTCATATACCCTTGCATATAATCTTTATAAATTCTCTCTCCGTATCTGTTTTTCGGGTCTTCTCTCCAGTTTTGAATAGTATTATGGATTCTTACCATATCGTAAAAACCGTATTCGTATTGAACAAAGTTTACTTTTTCTTTCTTGCCCGTTTGATTATTTTTTATATATGCGCTTTTTATATGGTTTTGTCCGAAACTTAGAGGGTTAATATTCATCTTCTCCATTCCTTCTTTTTTTGCAATTTAATAAAACATGTAAAAAATAATTTATGCTAAAATTTTTTTATGAATTATGCGGTTATTTTGGCTTCGGGCAAAGGTTCAAGATTCGGTTCGGATATTCCGAAGCAGTTTATCAAAATAAAAAATAAGACAATTCTTGAATATACTCTTGATGTTTTTGAAAAAAACGAACGGACACAAAGAATAATTCTTGTCGTAAATAAGGATTATATTGACTTTTGCAAAACCTTAAAATATAAAAAACTTTATAAAATAACCGAAGGCGGAATTTTAAGACAGGATAGCTCCAATATAGGAGTTAATCTGGTTGAAGAAGACGACGCAAACGTTTTAATCCATGACGGCGCAAGACCTTTTGTTAAAGACGAATTAATAAACAATTGTTATGACGCTCTTAAACATTACCAAGCGGTTAATGTCGGGGTTGAGATGACGGATACCGTAATTGAAATTAACGATAAAAATATAATCACAAAAATTCCAAACAGAAACAATCTTTTAAGATGTCAAACCCCGCAGGGGTTTAAGGCGGCTTTAATTAAAAAGGCGCACAAAATCGCAAAAGAAAAAAATTTAAAAGTAACGGATGATACGGGGTTAATCGTTAATTTAAACCTTGCCGACGTTTATGTAATTAAAGGCGACATCAATAACATTAAAATTACTTACACCAAAGACATTGAATTATTGGAAAAATACCTTAACGGTTAATTCTTGCCATAACCGCATTGACATAATTTTGTCCGCCCGTTGTGTTTATTCCGTTTGCGTTCCCCTGATTGTACATAGCAAGCATGCCTTCCGTGGTCCCCGTTTTACTGTAGTCATATTTTAATAAAAGGGCCATCATCTCAAGCGCTTTATAGGGGTCCGATCTGTCCGAGGATGTATAATTTGTTCCGTACTGGTTGTTTACCTCCTGAACCGCACACTCGTGAAATTGCCCGAGACCGACCGCAAGTCCGCTATCGCCCACAATATCCGCAACGTATCCTGATTCTTGTCTTATTTGCGCACAGAGGGTAACGGGGTCAATACATCCTGCCGCCCATTCATCCGATTCGCAGAGGTTTGTTAAATATTCTGCCGTTTCTTCACGGCTCATACCTAAAGTGGAACATAATTTATCAAAATCATTCCAAGCGTCGCCCCCGGTTGCTTCAAGTTCGGATAAAAATTCTTGGGCACCCGAATTATAACCGTTTTCTTTTTCAAGTTCTTTATTTTTCAATTCCGTTATTTGAGCGTTAATTTCTTCAACATCGTTTTGCGCTTCTTCAACATCATTTTGTGCCGCTTCAAGACGCTCATTCTTAACGGTTTCAAAGTTATCTCTTGCCTGCTGATAATTTTCAAGCGCTTCTTTTGTTTTTTCGCTTGCTTTATCTGAAATATCTTTTTCTATTCTGTCCCTTGTTTCTTTGAGCGTTTTATTTTCATCGTTTAAATCATTAAGTTCATCTTCAAGGTTGCTTTTTTCCTCTTCAAGAGCTTCAAGCTTATCGTTTGCCGAATCAATCTCTGATTGTTTTTGTTCAATTTGGTTTTGAACGCTTGAAATTTTTGATTGAATTTCCGATTTATTATCTTCCGTTTGTTCAACGGATTGTAATTCGGATAAAGTTCCTTCAAGAGAGCTCATTTCGGATTGAAGATTTGTAATTAAATCCGTTTGTTCCCAAATTTCCTGTTCTTTATCGTTTATATCGGATTCGGTTGTTTTTATGTTTTCTTCATTTTCTTTTAAAAGTTCATCGTTTTTATCCTTTTCTTCTTTAAGAGCTTTTATTTCAGGGTTTGTTTCGGCTTCATTTGCAAGAAGCTCGTTGTATTCTTCTTCTTTTTCATCCATATCATCTTTTGCATTTTGAACTTCTTCATCCGTTTCATCATATACGGCGCTCAAAGAATCCTGAGCTTCCTGAAGGGTTCCTTCACGTGTTTGTTTTTCCCGTTCAAGTTCTTCAAGGGTCATCTCGTCCGTTTTTGCCGCCATATTATCCGTATTTGAAGAGCTGTTTGCAGATGTTGTGCCTCCTGCGCCCGAGCCCCCAGAAGAATATGAGCCTCCGCCCCCCGAGTACCCGCCTCCGCCTGAAGAATATGCGGGGGTTTGTTGAACGGG
>DVJH01000009.1 GCA_018710795.1 Candidatus Galligastranaerophilus gallistercoris
CAATAGTTGAAAATAATCCCAAAAAAGGTACAAACAGAGCGGCATACGAATATGCAATCAAAATGTACGATATGGCAGGGCTTCAGCGTAAATGACATAGTTGATGATAAGCCCGTTAATTTTAATCAGTGGGCGCCTAGGAACTACGGCGGCAAATTCAGGGGTAAAATCCCCTTGTGGAAAGCTCTTGCGGTTTCTTCAAACGTGATTGCCGCTTCGCTGATAGACAGAGTCGGCGTCGGTTCCGTTATTTCCGTTGCAAGAGACCTCGGCATAACGACACCCTTGCAAAACGACCTTACCATATCTCTGGGGTCAAACGGAGTAAAGCTTTATGATATGGTTGTTGCATACGGAGCTTTTGCAAACGGCGGATTCAGAGTCCGCCCTTATGCGGTTGAGAGTGTTGAAAATTCAAGAGGTGTCGTAATTTACGAAGCAATGCCCACAAAAGTCATAAAAGTTATCAGCTATGATACGGCAGCGGGCATGACCTATATGCTGAAGAAAGTTGTTGAAGTAGGAACCGGAAGAGGCGCTGCCGTCGGAAGAGAAATTGCCGGCAAAACAGGTACAACGGATGATTACCGTGATGCCTGGTTTATGGGATACAGTCCCGATGTGGTTGCGGGGGTGTGGCTCGGTAATGACGATAATTCAAGATTGCCCGGCATAACGGGCGGAGGCTTGCCCGCAAGAATTTGGGGCAATTTTATGAAAACGGCATTAAGTGATTATCCGGAATCCGTTTTTGATTATCCCGATTTTACCAATAAACCGCAATCAATTAACAGTGAAGTAATTTATGTTGAAGATGAAAATTCGACTTCCGGTGATAATAATTCGATTATAATAGATGAAGATGTTGCAGACGGTTTTTCGGATAATGAAAATTCGTTTGACGATACGTTTATGGAAAATAAGAATGAAAGAAGCGGTAAAAAACAAAATGCCGAACCGGTTAGGGCACCGATGCCCATTATTATCGATAAGCAAAATAACGAAGCACCAAAAAGCAGATTAAAAGTTAAACCGATGCTGCCTTTTGATTCTTCGACAAAGCCCTCTCAAACGGGCAATGCACCGCTTCCCGGTATGTAATAAGGAGCAATAACAACAATGAAATTTACAAAAAGAGCAAAAATAGTGGTAACACTGGGACCTGCAACCGATAATGAAGATGCGGTAAAAGAGCTTATTAAAGCGGGCGCCAACGTATTTCGTTTTAACACATCCCACGGGGATGCGGATTACCATAAGGCAAAAATCAGACTGGTTAAAAAAGTGGCGGAAGAGATGAAAATGTTTGTTGCCACGCTGGTTGACCTTCAGGGTCCGAAAATAAGAATAGGCAAACTTGAAAAAGAAATCCCTCTTACAAAAGGGCAGGAGCTTATTTTAAAACATTTTGACGACGAGGTTGAAGAAGGCGTTATACCCGTCGATTATGAAGGAATTGCAAATGATGTTCAAAAAGATGCAATCATTCTTGTCGATGACGGAAAAATCCAGTTAAAAGTAAAAGATATTAAAGATAATAAAGTTTATGCGCAAGTTGTTGTGCCGAACGTTTTAAAAGCAAGAAAAGGGATTAATATACCGGGGTCTACAGCAAGTCTTTCTGCGGTAACCGAAAGAGATGTTGATTTTATAAAACTTGCGGTAAAAGAAGATGTTGATTTTGTTGCGTTATCTTTCGTAAGAGAAAAAGATGACGTACTTTTGGCTAAAAAATATATTCAGGATTTCGGCGGCGATATCCCCGTAGTTGCGAAAATGGAAAAACCGCAATCCATGGCAAATTTAAGCGATATCGTTTCCGTATCCGATGCGGTAATGGTTGCAAGAGGAGATTTGGGTATTGAATTATCTCCCGTTGAAGTTCCCATTTGCCAGAAAAAAATCATCCAGGAATGCAATAAACATAAAAAACCCGTTATTGTTGCAACACAAATGCTTGAATCAATGATAGAAAACCCGATTCCGACCCGTGCCGAATCATCTGACGTTGCAAACGCAATTTTGGACGGTGCCGATGCCGTTATGTTATCGGCTGAAACTTCAGTCGGGCAGTATGCAGTTGAAGCCGTTAAAATGATGAGCGAAATCATAAGAGCGGCAGAAGCAAGCGGATTTTATAAATATGACAATGAAACCGAAATGCTTCCCGAGGTTGCGACAATGACAAGACAGGCAATCGTAACGGGGGCGGACAAGATGATAAAATGCGTTAACGCTAAAGCATTGTTATCATTTTCGCATTCGGGCAAATCAACAAAAATCATGTCAAAATTAAAACCCAAAGTTCCCATTATTCTTATTTGCGATATGAAACAAACCGCAAGAAGAATGGCATTAAGCTGGGGAGTTTTTCCTTATTACAAAAATTGGGATGAGACCATTACGGGTGAATTATTATTAAGTTTTGACGAATTTTTAATAAACGAAATCGGTTTGAAACCCGATGATTATGTAATTATTATAGGCTCACAGCCCAATTTAATTACAAGCAGAACAAACTTTGTCAGAGTTCACAGAATCGGAGCATAAAGGAAAAACAGATGAAAATTGAAACCAAATGTCTACATTCAGGCTACAAACCCGAAAATGCCGGGCCCAGGGTAATGCCCATTTATCAGAGCACAACATACCGTTTCAATTCAACGGATGAAGTCGGGGCAGTGTTTGATGACCCTACAAAAGCGCACATTTACACAAGATTTACCAACCCTACGGTTGACGTTGTCGAAAAAAAGATAGCGGATCTTGAAGGCGGGGTTGCCGCTATGTGCACATCATCCGGACAAATGGCTTCAATGATGTCGATTTTAAATTTATGCCACTCGGGCGACAGCTTTATTTCGACTTCAACAATATACGGCGGCACGGTTAATTTGTTTGCCGTTACCTTAAAAAAACTCGGAGTTGAATGTATTTTTGTCGACCCCGATGCCGACGAAGAAGAAATCCAGGCCAGAATAAAACCCAATACAAAAGCGGTTTTTGCGGAAACCTTATCTAATCCTGCGGTTGTGGTTTTAGATATTGAAAAGTTTGTAAAAATTGCTCATAAAAATAAAATTCCTCTTATTTTGGATAATACTTTCCCTACCCCCATATTATGCAGGCCTTTTGAATGGGGGGCGGATGTCGTTATTCATTCAACATCAAAATATATGGACGGACATGCGCTTCAAGTCGGAGGGGTTATAGTTGATTCGGGAAAATTTGATTTTACAAACGGCAAATATCCTGAATTTACGGAACCGGATGAATCGTATCACGGCACAATTTATACAAGAGATTATCCCTTTGCGCCGTATATAATAAAAGCAAGAATGCAGTTAATGAGAGATTTTGGCGCTTATCCTTCGGGGCATTCGGGATTTTTATTAAATCTCGGGCTTGAAACGTTGGCTGTCAGAATGGAGAGATACTGTAAAAACGCTAAAATAATGGCTGAATATTTTGTTTCGACCGGCATGTTTGAAGAGGTTAAGTACCCCGGACTAAAGGGCGATAAATACTATGATTTGGCTCAAAAATATTTACCCGACGGTCAATCGGGCGTTATATCCCTTACGATTAAGGGCGGAAAACAGGCGGCCGTTAAATTTATGGACGGGCTTGATATGGCGTCCAATGAAGTCCATGTGGCGGATATAAGAACATGCGTATTACACCCGGCAAGTGCAACCCACAGGCAATTAACGGATGAACAGCTTGTTGCATGCGGAATTAATCCGGGGCTTATAAGATTTTCCGTCGGTCTGGAAAATGTTGATGATATAATTGCCGATGTTGAAAACAGTCTGAAAAAAATGAAATAGTTCTGATGATTAAATAAAATCAAAGCCCTTATTTTATTAAGGGCTTTTTATTTTGCCATAAAATTTTAAATAAAGTTTTTTATTGTTTTTTAATAACGTCTTTTAAAAAACCGTTAAGCGCTTCAGAGTTTTTTATGTTAAATAATCGGCTTCCTTTGTTTCCTGAATATGCGGTTATTAAAATGAATGTTCCAAGATTGAATATACGCTGCAATAAACTTCTTTTAAGATGAATTTCTCTGATTTTACCGTTCATTATCGTTCTTTCAAAATGATATATAAAATCAAACATAATTTCGGTTTTATTGTTATAGATCGTATAATACGTTCTTTTGTGGACAATAATACCGCTTGCAACCGTTATGATAAGGGCGGGTATGAAAAACAACAGCATCATAGTGAGGCTTAAAATTGACATAAGTATGACATATACAATCATGGACGGAATTATGCTTTCAAATAAAACGTACATGAAATCATATGTCGGTTGAAATTCGGCTAATGGACTTTCGTCTTTTAAATCCGAGTTTACCGTTGAATATTCGGTTTTATATTTTAATGTTTCATACAGTTTTTCGGGGTTTTCAATATGCATTAATTTTAGCCCGTTTAAGCTGTTAGCCGATGTTACGAGTTGAATGTTTCCGAGGTTGAACATTTTTTGAACAATATTTTTTGTATAAGTTACTTCTCTTATATCTTTAATTTCAATCGTTTTATATTCGTTGTTGATAAACCCTTGCGAATAGCAGATTTTATCTTCATATAAATCATATTTTGTTTTTTTCAGGTTTAATAAATCCGCCAATCCGACAACAATTGATAATACAAAGGGTATAATTGTCATAAATAAAAGCAATACGATTGCTGCCAAAATAAAACTGTCTGCTTTTTCTATAATTGTCAGGAAAATATATAAACCGAGGAAGAAAGATCCCCCGCATGTTTGCATAAAACCGTTTAACCATATATTGGCGAAGTTTGTGTTCGGATTAAGGGTTTTTAGCTTTTCACCGTTTGAGGTTTTTATTTGCGGTTTATTTATTATGTTTTTATTTACGGTTTTTAATTTGGATGTTATTTGTGTTTTAAATTCGGTATTTTCTCTTGTATCTTCTTTTATTGTTTTTATTTCATTATTTCTTGATTCCGTTATGATATTTTTTATTTTTTCGTAAACTTCTTTCGGGTTTTTAATGTCCGCAAATCTGATACCGCTTGAATCGCTTTCAATTTCTTCATTTGAACCTGATGTTAAAAGGCGGATTGTTCCCAAAGACTGCATTCTTTGAAGGAAGTTTTCGGACAAGGAAACTTCTCTTATATCTTTATAATAAATTGTACATTTTTTGTTTTCTATAAAACCTTCTTTGAATTCAATTCTGTCGTTATAAAAATCGTATTTTGTTTGCTTGTAGTTCATATATACTGTAAACAGTGCAATGCAGGTCATTAACATTGAAGCAATTGCGCCAAACAATATAATGTTTACAAAATTTGAACCCTTTGCTCCGGTTGCGACCGCAATTATAAGGACAATCAACATAAACATTGCAAATAATATTAATGCGGGAATTCCTTGCAAAAGGCATGAAAATGTGGGTTTTACACTGTATATCACACGGTCTTTTAAAATATCTCTTTTTTCTTTTGTTAAATTATAATATATCAGGTTGCTTAAAGTGCCGTAGACTTCCCTGAAATTTGGAATGCAAAAAAACGTTATTCCGTTTGTAAAGTTTATTGCACGTCTTTGGCGTCCGTTTTTGGTTTCAACTTCAACTATTCCCGATGTTGCAGGGGTTGCAACCTGAACGGTTCCGAGTTTAAAAAATCTTTGAATTAATCCTTCAAACGTTCTTATTTCTCTTATGTTTTTTATAAAAATGGTTGCGTATGTATAGTTAAAAAAGCCTTCTTTTGATTCGACCCTGTCTGCGCTTATAAAATATTTTTTTGCTTTGATTTCAAATTTATAGAGCAATGTTGATACAATCATAACAAAGATTGCGGTTATTAAAGTTATGATTATATAGTCGCCCCTGGTTGCCATTTGGTATAAGTTATTCATTTTATAGTATCGCCAGATAACGGATATAACCGCGCCCAAAGCGCATCCGATAAATAAGCTGCAGAAAGCGGAAAATATGCTGAAATATGGTGAAGAGGCATCCGGTACAAAGGAAATTTTCTTTTTTTCTTTGTTATCAAAACAGTTTCCCACCATTTTATTGATTTCAATATATACTTTTGATGATTTTTTAATGTCATAGAGTTTTATGCCGCCTGTTAAGGATGAACCCGAAGTATAAATTCTTAAAGTGCCGAGCCCTAAAATTCTTTGTATAAAATTTTGTTTCAGATAAACTTCTTTAATATCTTCTATATTAACGGATGATTTTATACAGTTTATAAAGCCTTCGCTGAATGTGATTGAATCATCGGTAATTGTGTATTTTGTGGCATTGCAGTTCATATAAATGACAATATAATAAGCGATTGCTATTATAAACATCGCTATGCTTATTAATCTAAGCTCGGTAAACAGCAGTATAATTCCAGCCAAAATAACCGCAAAAATTGCCTGTTGATCTTGTGATATCGGACAGGTAAGCGGATTAAACACGGGTTTTAGAATCATTTTCGGAATATCGTGCATAATTTTTTCTCCATATCGGCTTATTTTTTCGATTTTATTATATTTTTCACGTTTCAACCTCATATAAAAAGCCCAAGCAAAGGGATTTAAAAATATCTTGATTGAAAATAAGCTTGTGTTATTATTATTTTTGCGGGGGGCGATACGTTTTTCCGTATTTTGAAAATTGAATAATATATTGTCGGGATGTGGCGCACTTGACAAGCCATCCGAGCTTGTCAAAAGACAAATTGTAGCGCACCTGAGGTGCAGCTGCCAAACCACTGACCGATAAAGAAATGTCGGGATGTGGCACTCTGCCGACGAGAAAATGACAAAATGTCATTTTTGAGGAGAGGCGGTAGCGCACAAGGCGAAACTTCGAGAAGAAGTTGAGCCGTCAAGCGGACAAACCACGGACCGATAAAGAAACGTCGGGATGTGGCGCAGTTTGGTAGCGCACCGTGTTCGGGTCGCGGGGGTCGCAAGTTCGAATCTTGTCATCCCGATTTTATTTTCAAAATTTTATTAATTTTTGCCAATTATGTTCGTCTTAAAAGGGCCGCAAGGCGCGAATCTTGTTTCCCGATTTTATTTTCAAAAGTTTTTTAATTTGTGCCAATTATGTTCGTCTTAAAAGGGTCGCAAGGCTTGAATATTGTTTCCCGATTTTTTTAATCTTTTTATACTATAATGTTTCCCATGAAAGAATATCTTGATTATTTAAAAAACAAATACGAAACAAAAGATTTTATAAAAGATGACCCCGTTCAATTTCCTCATTTATTTGAAGACGATATAAAAAACCTTGAAATTATCGGGTTTATTGCGTCAATTTTCGCGTTTGGAAAAAGAGAAGCATTTATTTCAAAATTAAACAGGCTTCTTTTAATTATGAATCATGACCCGTATGGTTTTATATTGAATTTTGAAAAATACGAAAATAAGCTGGACGGTTTTATATACAGATTTTATAAAGATTCAGACATTAAAACACTGTTTTTTATTTTGCACAAACTGTATAAAAAGGGTATAAAACTTGGCGATTTATTTTATGAAAATAAAAATTCGGACGTTACAAAAATGCTTCAGGGGGTGTATGATTGCCTCCACAATTTGAATTATAACGTTAGCACGCAAGGATTTTCATTTATGCTCTCAAACCCGAAAAAAGGAGGCGCAAACAAAAGAATGAACATGTTTTTAAGGTGGATGGTGCGCGGCGGGGTTGTGGATTTCGGTATTTACGATTTTATAGATAAAAAAGATTTAATAATTCCGCTTGATGTTCATGCGGGAAA
>DVJH01000113.1 GCA_018710795.1 Candidatus Galligastranaerophilus gallistercoris
ATTCAGCCTTCTTTTTGGTGTGATTACGGATATAATATCGAAATCGGAAATAATTTCTTTTCAAATCATAATCTTGTAATATTGGATTGCGCCCCAGTCAAATTCGGCGATAATGTTTTAATTGCTCCGAATTGCGGCTTTTATACCGCAGGACACCCGATTGATAAAGATGACAGAAGGCAATTTCTTGAATATGCTTACCCGATTACGGTGGGTAATGATGTTTGGTTTGGCGGAAATGTTATTGTTATGCCCGGGGTAAATATCGGGAATAATGTTATAGTAGGTGCAGGGTCCGTTGTTACAAAAGATATCCCGTCAGATTGCATAGCATACGGTAACCCTTGCAGGGTAATACGAAAAATCACACCCGAAGATAAATATAAATATAAAAGATAAAGCGGAGTTTAAAACATGAAAAACGTACTTATTTTGACAGGCAGCCCGAGACGCGACGGCAATTCCGAATTGCTTGCGGACGCATTTATGGAAGGTGCCGAATCGGCGGGAAATAAGGTTTTTAAGTTTGAGTGTGCAAACAAAGTTATTCGCCCGTGTATTGCATGTAATACCTGTTATTCTGCGGGCAGCCCCTGTACGCTTGATGACGATTTTAATCTTCTTGCTCCTTATATTCAAAATGCAGATGCGATTGTGTTTGCATGTCCTCTATATTGGTTTACTTTCCCGTCTTCAATAAAACTTGTCATAGATAAGTTTTATGCATTTTTAATGGGTAATGTTGATATTTCAAAAAAGGACGCATACCTTTTGGCTTGTGGTGAAGACATAAATATCAATGCTTTTGACGGATTAATTTTAACTTATAAACAAATCGTAAATTATCTTGATTGGGAAGATAAAGGACAAATTATCGTCCCCAATGTAAGAAACATAGGAGATATAAAAGGTTCAAGCGTTCTTATTCATACAAAAGAACTCGGGGCAGGCGTTTAAAAAAAAGAAGGTGATTTTCACCTTCTTTTTTTAATACTCTATCCTATAACGGGCTGAACGAATGTTCTTGCCGCAAGTTCTTTATCAAGCGCATAAAGAGCATGCTTATCTTCGCCGATTAATTTTAACTGTGCCAAAACTCCGCCGACGTTTGATTCTTCTTCAACCTGTTCTTTTAAATACCAGTTTAAAAAGATTATTGCGGCTCTGTCTTTAACTTCTTCGGCTACATCCATAAGTGCATTTATTCTGGATGTTACGTATTCTTCGTGTTTTAAGACATGTTCAAAAACTTTAAGGGGCGATTCCCAATTTGTTTCGGGTTTTTCGATTGCTTCAAGTTCGATTTTTCCGCCGCGCTCCAGTACATAATCAAACATACCCATAGCATGAGCATGTTCTTCCTGAACCTGAACATCCATCCAATTAACAAAACCGTTTAAGTTCAGATTTGCAAAATATGCTTTCATTGATAAATAAAGATATTCCGAATACAATTCTTTGTTTATCTGGTCTAAAAATGCTTTTTCCATTTTTTCGCTAATCATAAAAACATCCTTTCAAAAAATGTCTACAAAAATAATTTTATTACAAACGCCATTTAATATAAAAATTATTTTACAATATTATTTTCTGAAGGGTTATTTTCTGCTCTGTATAATCTGGCATAAAAACAAGCCGTATGTTGAACCGTATCAACTCTTACCGATTGGTTTACCGAATGGAACTTTATTGAATTAAAAGACTTTTCGGGGTTTCTGTGCGCAAAATTGTTATATTCCGAGATATATTGCTGCATATGTCCGAGCGCCGCAATTTTGCATGCCGCTAAAATTTCTTCCGCTTCTTTTTCCATATCAAACTTTTTCGCTAAATAATATGCGGCAAGTAGCCCTTCGCATCTCGCACCGCTGAGGTGATAATAATTTCCGAAATTATTTGTCCAAAAACCGCCCGCATAATCCAGATAGGGTGTTTCGTCTTTTTTGTACATCATGGAAATCATGGTTCTTGCGTCTTTTATAACAAAATCTATGTCGCATTTTTCAACAAAACCTTTGCAATCCGCCCATTCGTTAATTGCCTGCATCAGCCAGGCGTCTTGAGGAAGCTTTGTAAATAAATCGTCATAATATTTCGGCCTTTCGACTACCAGCCAATGAAGCGCTTTTTTACATTTTTGGATAACTTCTTTTTTTAATTCTTCGTTTTTATCATATCTGTTTGCAAAAAGTGCAAGCCCTAAAAGCGCTTCGCCGGGATAGAAGAACGTATATGTCTTTTTCCTTTGTTCAAAAGTCATATCTTTAATCGGTTTGCCGCCGTTAAAGTTCGGAATTGTATAATAGTTTAAAAATTCGCCGTTATCTGTTATTCTTGACAAAAGATGTCTTGTATAGGCTTCCGCATACCTGTCATAATTTTTATCTTTGCAGTAATCATGATTTAATATAAGCATAATAAGCGCCAGCCCTGCTCCGCCAAGCTTTATTCTGCCTTCGTCGACAACGTATGCCGCTTCTCTTCCTTTGTCATCTTTATGGAATTTTGTTGATTTATACACGATATAATCTATACCGCGCTTTATCGGGGTTAAATAACTTTTATCGCCCGTGATTTCATACGCTTCAAGCAGTGATATAACTCCGCCGCAGTGTCTTAATTCGTTATAATATAAATCAGGCGGTCTTCTTTTCGGATACTCGGGGTCAATATAATCATCGGGCACCGGATTGTAGTGATATAAAAATCGGTTGTCATCTTTCATGAATTTTACAATCCAACGGTTTGAAGCATCCGTCATATCATATAAAGTTTTATAGCTGAAGTCTTTATAGAGCACATTGCCTCTGTATAAGGGAATTGTTTCCGTTTTGTGCGTAATAAATGCTCTTGATTTGAAAAGATAATATCTTGCACCTTCAAGGTTTTTTAACAATTCGATTTTTTCGGTGGAGGTCGTATTTTTATTACCGAGCTCAAGCCTGTTTGCCAGTCTTAATAATACCGAATTAAGGCTCGTAATGCTGTTTGAAACACAGTCTGTCGGAAGCCAGATTGCGGGAAAACCTTTGTATTGTATCTCTATTCCCGTAATTCCGGGTTCAAATCTGTTTTTGTCAAATTCGCCCGCCGCATGAAGTTCTTTAATGTTGATTTCCTCGCGTTCCCTTGTCCACTCGATTAATATTCTTGTTTTTTCGGGATTTTTTATGTCAAATTCTTCAAATCTCGGGTTTTCTCTTAATTTTTGGACGGCCTGATTTATTGTCTGCCGTAAATCCGATCTTCTTGTGCCGACTCGTATTTTTGTGCGCATCGGCTGAAAAACGGTTATGTAAAATGCCTGACCGCTGAAATTCCAATCGATTATATCGGAATAGTCTAAATCATCTATGTTTATGGTTTTTCCCGTAATAAGCGCTTCTCTTATTTTGAGCGTAAGTTCATTTATACAGGAAAAATCCTTTTTATAATAACTTCTCTCTTTTTCGTTAACTTCCAAAAAATTCATTTTTTTATTATATCATAGTATTTCTTTTTTATTATTTTTTTAAAAAAAATAATTTTTTTACAGGGGTTTTGTTTCTAAACGTAATTTTATATTTGTATAAATCTTCTTTAAAAATTGAAGATAATGTCCGTAAAATCGAACTATGCTCCTGTGAAATCAAAGATTTCTACGTCGCCATCGTCCAGTTTCGTCCTGTCCGCCGAAACTCAACGTTTCGCCGTCACGGACTCACATCCGTATGCTTTTTCATTTTCGCCTACTCCGTCGGAGTACGGCTCAAATTTCAAAAGTTGGAGCGTAGGGGATTCGAACCCCTGACCTCAACACTGCCAGTGTTGCGCGCTACCAACTGCGCCAACGCC
>DVJH01000010.1 GCA_018710795.1 Candidatus Galligastranaerophilus gallistercoris
AATGTGTAAAAAATATGTTTCAACGGTTGAAGAATTAAACCCCGATTATATTCTCCCGAGTCATGGTCCGATTTACGATAAACCCGAATTTATAATAAATGCGTATAAAGACTGGGCATCGGATACACCTAAAAATCTTGTTTTAATTCCTTATGTATCAATGTACGGAAGCACGGAAGAGATGGTTGAATACGTAAGTTCGAAATTAAGGGCAAATAACATTAATGTTGTTGCACATGATTTGGTAAGAGATGATCTTGGCGAGCTTGCGGTTCATCTTGTCGATGCCGCAACAATTATAATCGGCGCATCAATGGTTCTTGCGGGCCCGCACCCAATTGCTGCAAATGCATGCCTGCTTGCAAATGCGCTGAAACCAAAAGCCCGCTTTGTTTCGTTTTTGGGTTCATACGGATGGGGAGGAAAGCTTTTTGAAACGCTTTCATCATTCTTCACATCGATTAAACCGGAAGTAATCGAGCCTGTTTTGGTTAAAGGTAAACCTAAAAAAGAAGATTTTAAAAAACTCGATATTCTTGTTCAAACAATTGTTTCAAAGCATAGAGAGCTTAACCTAAAATAAAAAAGGGGGGAATCCCCCCTTTTTTATTAAAATATTCTTGCAATGGCAAAATGTTTGTTTTACATGTTTTAATACATAGTTAGTTGTTGTATAGGTGTTATTTTATGAGAATTTCTGCCGTTAATTGCGCAAATCCGCGCATAAACCGTTCGGGTGCGTATTCTATGCGCCAAAATTCCCTGCTAAATTCTGGTTTTAGGGTTATTTCTTTATCCGAATATAAAAAGGCAAATATAACATTTACCGGGCAAAAAAGAGACAATTCCCAGGTGATATTCATAGGCGCCGAATCGGATCCGTATTCAAAAGCGGGCGGCGTCGGAACGGTCATGAAAGATTACAGAAATTTTACCGACCCGAAAAATGAAGTTGAAATTCTTCCCTATTACGGCGGCGTCGTTGAAGACGGCAAACTTGTTCCCGATAAAGATAAAGACGGAAATTACATAATAAATACAAATGAGGGCGAAAAAAAACTCGATTTGGTTTCCGAAAAGAAAATGCAGTGGGGAAAAGAAATAGCCGGCAAAATCATGCTTTTTTCCCTTAAAGATGACAAAAACAAAAGCACATATTTTGTATTTACCGATTCAACCGCATCAATGAAAAAACCTTATCAGGGTGCATATTATTACAGAACAGGTTCAAAAGCAAAAACCAACGAATGGAACGGCGACCCTTACGCAAAATTTTCAAAAGCTGCCGTTGAATTTATACCCGATGTTATAAAAGATAAAGATAACGGCTTTAACCCCGCAACCGTTGTTTGCTCGGACGCTCAAACGGCATACGTGCATGAATATATGGCAAAAAAAACGCTGGATGATAATCTGGGGGAACTTTACGAAGGAATTAAACCGACATATGTCGGACACAATTTGGGTCCCGGATATTGCGGCGAAACCTCAATGCAAAACATGTTCGTAAATCTCGGTGCAACGCCGGAACAGATTAGAATGGTTGAAAAAGATCCTCTATATAAAGACAATAAATTCGGCGACAGTTATTTTAAACCTTTTGTAAAAGATGTTTTGGATGAAACAGGCACCGCAAGTGCGGTAATGATTCCGATTCACTACACAAGTTCCAAAACCGCAGACGGTGAAGGCTATTCAAAAGCATTCAGCGTGGTTGCCGAAGATTATGCAAAAAGCCTTGCAGAAAACCCGCAATCTGCCCATAACGTACATAATCATATTAAAACTCTGTATGATGAAGGAAGATTTACTGGGATATTGAACCCGCTTGAAGACCCTGCGGTTGACCCGACAAAGCCGCTTCCCAATAAACGCTACAATGAAGATTGCATTGATACGGACGGAACAACCTATCCCGCATTCAAAACTTACCCTGCCGATATTTCGTATGAAACAATGCGAAAAATCAAAAACGAAAATAAACTTAACCTCCTAAAAAGAATTTCGGCAAAAGATAATACAATTCTCACGGGCGACCCCAAACGAAGCGCAAAAATTAACCCCGAAGCGCCCAAGAATTCAACCTGCCCGCCCGTAAGACCCGACCTTATAAATATGATTGAGCTGGGCAAGGGCGACAGTGTGCCTTTATATGTCAGCTGGGGCAGAGCGGACACTCAAAAAGGACATAATATAACACTTGATGCGTTTGAAAAATTTGCAAAAACACCGGAAGGTAAAAATGCGATTTTAATTCTTGGAACAGGGCTTGATGACAGCCCCGAATCCGGTTTAATCAGGTCAAAACTTGAAAAAATGCTTTCAGATAAAGACCTGCAGGGAAGAATAATTCATATTGACGGCTGGGCGCCCGCTTATGCGATGGCAAGCGCGGCAGACGGCGCAATATTTTCTTCAAGGTTTGAACCCTGCGGGCTTACGGACCTTGAAGCAATGAAATATTATTGCACCCCCATTGTTACAAATACTCAAGGTTTTAAACAGAAAAACTTTGACCCGAGAAACCCGGATGAATACGATAAGGCAACCTCATATAAAACAACCCATGAATATAATCTCGCAAAAGAGGATGTTGAACCCATAATATATGCTTATGCAAACGGCGATGAAGAATATATTGAAACCGTAAAAAATGAATTTCCGATTTTTAATAATGATGACGGAACTTATGATGACGATTTGTTTATAAAATTCGGAAAAGAATATGCAAAACTGATTGAAGATAAAAGAACCTATTATAAAAACACGGACGGCGAACTTCCGCCCAAATTCGGCGATTGGGACGAGATGTCAAAGGATTACGATTTTAAATTCGGCGGCTGCGCCAGAGAATTAAAAGACGGAATACTTTCTGCCGAAATGGCGGGCGCAATTTCATCTCATGCAAATGCGAATAATGAAACAAAAGAACTTATTTTTGAAAACCTTAAAAACCTGAAAACAGGCTGGAGAGATAATGAAAAACTTCACCCGGATTCAGGAAAAACTTCGGCCGAGCTTTATAAAGAAATTCATCTTGACCCTGAGTATTCTTCACCCGAAGAAAGGGATATCTTAGGCAAAAGCGATGATTTTATCGAAAAAACGACAGATAAAAGACAGGAAGACGATGTTAAAAACCGAATGATGCTCTATGGCGCGGGTGCTCTTGCAACGGCTGCCGCTATAATCGGTTCAAGAATAAAATCAAACGATATTGACGATAAAACCGAAGCTCTTGAAGCGCAGGTTAAAAACCTTAAAAATCAAATAATAGCTAATTCTAAAAAGAATAAAAAAATTATGGTTTTAACGGGGATTATATCTGCTGCGGCTGCTGCTTTAATTACGTTTTTCAGCTGCAAATTTTATGCGGATGCAAACAAAAATAAAGGCACTGAAGTTTTGATACTTCCCAAAAAACAAAATAAAAAATCGCCTGACATGTCAAAGGATTTAACTTTTTCCATGTCAGACTTTCAAAGCAAACTTTCAAATAATTAAACAAGACCTTCTTTAACGGCTTTTACGGCGGCTTGCGTCCTGTCATCGACCACAAGCTTTTGTATAATGCTGCACACATGCGCCTTGGATGTATGTTCGCTTATATTTAATTCATCCGCAATTTGTTGATTTGATTTGCCGTCAACGACTAGTTTTAATACTTCATATTCCCTTTCGGTCAGGTTGTTGTGCCTTGCTCTGAAACTTGCCCTGGAACATAATTTCTGCGGGATAATCCCTGTTTTTGCGTATTTAAGTGCATTGACAGCTCTTCTGTCAAGCCACATAGCCCCCGTGGCAACACTTCTTACAATCATATTTAATATATCCGAATTTATATCTTTTAATACAAACGCCAATGCGCCGTTTTGCATACAGTTTATAACATCCTGATCCTTAAGCTGCGAACTCAGCGCTATAACGGCAGTTTCGGGCGCATTTTCCGATATCTGTCTTATAACTTCAACGCCCGATATATCCCCGAGTACAAGGTCAATAATTGCAACATCGACATTGTGCGCCTTTATTTTACCGAGTGCGTCTTTACCGTTTTCCGCCTCAGATATGACAAGCATATCGGGGTTTTTTTCAAGGCTGTCTTTCAGCCCCATTCTTATCAATTTATGATCATCCGCAATCATTATACGAATTTTATTGTTATTGATGCTCATATTAAGCTTCTCCTTTGTATATGATACTAATCTTAATCAAATTAAATCTCATTGACCGAAAAGCTCAATTCAAGTCAAATATTTTTTAAATTAAAAATAAAAATAAATTTTAAAGTGAAATGAAAATTTTTAAAAAAATAAAATTTGAATAATTAAATCTAGTCGAAATATAATCATAATATTTAGATATTATCACCACATATCGAATAGATATATACAAATAAAATTTCAGACTCAATAAATCTAATAGAAACATAGCCATAACATCTTTAACTAAATGTAATGGCTATATCTAATAGGTATATAATGATAAAATTAATATTTAAAATCGTCATCAAATTCTTGCATGTCAATTTCTTGAATGTCATCTTCATTTGTGAACTGACTCTTGTCAAGTTTTGCATTCGGGTTTTCATTCTGGCTTGCGGCACCTTCTTCGTTGCCTGCAGCTTTAACTTCTTCGGCTTCTCCCGCCTTTTTTGTACTGTCGATTCCCTGCGCCCCGTTTGCATCTTTGGGTTCAATCCCGTGAAATCTTTGCGAATCATCATCAATCCTTTTTTTTAAAAAAGGATTATCATCATTTGAACCAATTCCGCCGATTTTCATATTATCCTTACCTTCCTTTATAGTTTAACAAAATAATTGTCGGCTGATTTAAATTAAAACTTTAATATTTTATGTACAAATGTAAACTAATATATATTTTAAAAGCGTCTCATTAAAATAAATGTTATATTAATTTATGCGCTCTAAAATGCCATATTTTTAAAATAAACATAATAAGAGGTCTATTTATATATAACTGATAAATTATTGCCTGTTTACATAATATCTATTATAGCTACAAATCTATTCGATTTAAAATGAGCATTAAACCCAATAAAATAAAGATTTTATCTCGGGAATCATTTTTTTACTTTTAGCAGCTCTAATCGGCTTTATACATGTTATTATATATGCGATAATTTCTGTATGCCAAAAACATATAAATACGATTTTTGTATCACGGGGGGCGGACCTGCAGGTTGTGCGGCAGCATATATTGCGGCAAAATCGGGGCTTAAGTGTGCTCTCATTGAAAAAAACAATTATTTGGGCGGCCTTATGACAGGCGGGCTTGTAATTCCCGTTATGAAATCCGTCGATTCAAAACTTAACAGAGATTTTTATTTCAAACTAATTTCCGCTGCAAAAAAATATGATGCTCAAATTGAATATTTTGACGGCAACAATGGCTGGTTTAACCCTTCCGTATTAAAAATAGTTCTTGATTCTTTAATGAAAGAAGCAGGAGTTGATGTCTTTTTTGAAATGACTCCCGTTCTTGTTAAAAAAAATTCGGATAAGGTTAAAAAAATAAAATTTTCCACTAATATATTATCGTTATATATCGAAGCGAAATACTATCTTGATTCTACTGGCGATTCAAAAATTTTTAAACTCTTGAATGAAAAATTTTATGACAAAAAATCAAAAAAACAGCCCGCATCACTAAGATTTATAATGGAAAATGTAAATATAGATAAATTAAAAAACTTTCTTTTAAAAATTGATTCAAATTTTGATGTAACAAATTACGCCTATATAAATAACGAATTACATTTAACAAGCGCATGTACATGGGATGATAAAGGCTGGAATTTAAAATTTTTATTTGATAAGGCACTTAAAGAAGGGAATTTATTGCCTTTTGACACCTCTTATTTTCAAATTTTTACCGTTGCGGGCTCAAAATCATCAATTGCCTTTAACTGCCCGAGATTAAGAGATTTTGACCCTGATAACCCGCTTGACTATTCAAATTCGATAATTGAAGCCAGAGCTTCAATATTTAGAATTGCCGCTTTCATGAAAAAATATTTTGAAGGATTTGAAAATGCTTCTATATCACAAATTGCGGATTTAACGGGAATCAGAGAATCTAATAAAATCATTGCAAAAAAGCAATTTACAAAAGCCGATATATTAAATGCCGATATCCCTGAAAACCCCGTGCTTGAAGCGGATTACCCGATAGACATTCATTCTAACGAAAAAAATTCATCCACACTCTTAGAAATAGGAAAGTATTATCTTGATTTTAATTCTCTTATTTCAAAAAATTATACCAACCTCTTCGCTGCGGGAAGGAACCTCGGCGCCGATTCATACGCACAATCCGCACTCAGAATTCAATCATGCTGCATGAGCATGGGCGAAGCCGTCGCAAACCATGTTGTATCAATTATTAATAATTGTTAACTTTAATTTTTTTAATTTTTATCGGTTTTCATGCCGATAAAGTTGTACAATATAAGCGGGAATAACATAGTTATTAAGAAATGTAAAATTTTTTTTAACTATCCCTGTTTTTCTATTAATTTTTTTCTTGTTAAAGTTTATTACTTATATACCGTAATTACTACATGTAAGGTTAGTGTGCAATTAGGAGACAACTATGAAATCTATTTCGTCATTTAATGACAACAATCCGGACCATATTAACGGACAAATCGGCAGCGATTCCGCTAATAAGGGTAATTATACTCCAAGCTATTTGGCTAATGCCAATTCTAAAAACGATGAAGTTACATTTACGGGCGATAGAAAAAATAAAAAAGTAAACCCGTTTAAAATGTTGGTATTAACCCTTGCAACCGCTCTCGGTTTATCAGGATGCACCCCCGCCACACCCGTACAACAAAATTCGGGCTCACAAGCTCCCGAGTCTGCTGTTACGGAAACCATGAACGGTGCTCAGGAAAATAACGATGCTGCTGCAGGCAACGGTGATGTTCAGCTTCTTGATATGGAAGAAGGAAGCATTCCCGTTGTAAGCGTTATGTCTACAACAACTGAAGGTACGGACAGAGTATTTCCCAATATCCATTTTGAAAAAACCTCCGTTGAAGTTGTGCACAATTCTTCTAACGAAGTAGATCAATGCGAAACTTTACTTGAACTTATCAATAAACAATACGTTGAACCTTACCTCAACAGCGGTGAAACCCCTGAAGCCCTGGGAGAAGACGAGATTGATCACATTGCACGCGAAATAATCGAATCAAACCCTGAATTACAGGAAGCAATTAAAGATAAATATAATTTGGGCGATGAAGATGATGCCTGGATGAATATAGATAATTTTGACGAATTATTAAATACAAAACTCTATGATGTATTCGGAATCACTTCTCTTATTGCGCCCGATCAGGTTGAAATTCACGGCATTTCAAGCGAATCTCCTTTATATAATAAAACCGAATCCGCCACAACAATTTATTCAACCAAAAACGATACAATCACGCTTGATAATTCGGTTGAAACTCTTGATGAATTATATGCTGCATTTGCAGGACAATATAAAGACATACACGGAAATAATGCGGATACAACCGCAGCTTCAATTGCAACCTGGCTTGCAATAAAAGATAATCAATATAACGAAGATATATTCGGCGACAGATTAAATGATGACGGTGACAGAGTTGACACGGTTCTGCTCG
>DVJH01000114.1 GCA_018710795.1 Candidatus Galligastranaerophilus gallistercoris
TTTGGATGAAGCGAACATTGTTGCCTGTATTATGACAAGATATTTAAGCTGTGCGCAGACGGTTTGTTTTGTTTCAAGAAAAGAATGCCAGAATTCACTTAAAATAATAAGAGAAAATGTTCAAAATGATGATGATATCAATATAAATTTTGTAGTGTGGCCCGAGGAATTATTAACAAGAGAAATTTTCAGCATTCTAACCGTGCCCGATGCCGTTGATGTTGAGAGTTTTAATCAGGGAAGAGCAAAACTTCTCGAATACAGAATAAAAGAAAATTCTCCCCTTTTAAATAAAAAACTGAAGGATGCGGGTTTTGACGATGAAACTCTGGTTGTCGGCATTGCAAGAGGGGATAAGCTTTTTATTCCGATAGGCGAGGATGAGTTTAAATTAAACGACAAATGCATTTTTATGGGAACGCCCGAGGGGCTTGATTTAACTTCAATCAGATTTTTTGTTGACGAAAAAACGGCCGTTAAAAACGTTGCCGTGATAGGGGGCGGCACGGTCGGGTTTGAGCTTGCAAAGTCGCTGGAGAAAACAAAGATTAAAACAAAATTAATAGAAAAAAATTATCAAAGATGCGAAATGTTGTCGGAGCATTTGAATAAACCCCTTATTTTGAATGCCGACGGTACAAATTCGGAATTTTTAACCCAGGAAGGCATAGGACAGATGGATGTTGTTATAGCTGTAACCGACAGCGATGAAAAAAACCTTTTATGTTCTTTGCTTGCAAAACAATTGGGCGCAAAAAGAGTTATTACAAGAGTTGAACAGCTTGCAACAATGCCTCTGTTTGAAAATGTCGGAGTGGACGTTGCGGTTTCACCGAAGCAGGCGGCGCTGAATGAAATAAAAGACCAGATTATAGATTCCAAAATGGGAATACTTGCAACGGTGGAAAGAGGCTTAGGCAAGGTTCAGGAAATTAAAGTAAGGTGTGATTATAAAGATACGGCTTTAATGGATTTAAAGCTTCCGTGCCGTGCGGTTGTTGCAATTATTCAGAGAGGCTCAAGAATAATAATTCCGAAAGGAAAAACTTTAATCAGGGCAAATGACACGCTTCTTGTTTTTGTTATGGCGGGCGATGCCGAGAAAATAAGAAACTTTTTCGGGTAAAACGGGAAAAAACAATGAGATTTAAAGTAATATTTAATACAACGGGAATTATTCTGAAATTTATAAGTCTTATTTTTATTTTGCCCGTCATTTTCGCTTTTATCTATAAAGATATTTCTTCGATTTGCTATTTTGTTCTGGCGGGGGTCGTTTCTTTAATTTTAGGTTTTTTATTTTGTTTAAATGACGCAAGCGAAAAAGATATCGATAACATAACCCGTGCGGAAGCTTTTGCAACGGTAATTTTCGGGTGGGTAATGTTCGGGCTTGTGTGCACCATTCCTTTTTTATTTTACGGGCTCAATTTTATAGATTCGTTATTTGAAGCGTTTTCGGGGGTTTCAACAACGGGGGCAACCATTTTATCTGATTTTTCTTTATACCCGGAGACTTTTTTTCTTTACCGTTCCATTATCCAGTGGTTCGGGGGCATGGGAATAATAGTTTTATTTATTGCCGTTCTTCCGAAGTTTGCGGTTGCGGGCAGACAGATGTTTTTTGCTGAAATTCCAAACCCCAGAGAAGAAAAAATTACGCCCCGAATAAGGCACACGGCAAGCTGGCTCTGGTCAATGTATATTTTATTAACAATAATTGAAATCATTATTTTAAAAGTTCAGGGGCTGGATTTATATAATGCTTTATGTTTATCTTTATCGACAATTTCGGCGGGCGGTTTTTCAAATCATCCGACGGGTTTAATCGGATTTGATTCTAAAATTATATGGACAATAGGTATTTTTGCTTTTATTGCGGGTATTAATTTTTTGCTTACATATAAAGTTTTAATTAAAGGTAAAATCAATGAACTTTTCAGAAGCGAAGAATTCAGAGCTTATTTTCTTATTGTTATGTTTTTTACCCTGCTTTTTTCTTTAATTCTTTATTTTCAGGGAAATTTTTCAATATCCGATTCAATCAGAAATGCCTTTTTTGAAACTGCGGCAACAATAACTTCAACGGGGGCAGCCTGTGATAACTTTTTAAATTGGCCGATAAGAGCAAAAGTCTTACTTTTTGTTTTGATGTTTGTGGGCGGGTCGGCAATTTCCGCAAGCGGCAGCATTAAAATAACAAGATGGATTTATGTTTTTAAATTTATTAAAAAAGAAATGAATAAAGTTGCCCACCCGAACGCCATTTATCCGATTAAGCTTGAAAACAGAACCGTATCGCCCGATATAGGATATCAAATAATTGTTTTTATCATATTTTTTATGGCAATTTTCGCCTTAAGTTCGATTGCCGTTTCATTTATTGAGCAAAATGTTCTTCTTGCCGTAACGGGAAGCATTGCAACTTTATCCAACGCGGGCCCCGGGCTTGATAATGTCATAGGACCCGTTGGAAGCTATGCTTCTTTAAAAATTCCGACCAAACTTATTTTTATGTTTAATATGGTTGTCGGCAGATTGGAAATTATCCCCTTTTTGGCGCTGTTACAAAAGGATTTGTGGCAGTTTAAAAAGTAGGCGATTTAATTATTTTCCCATTGCCTTATTGAGTGCTGCTTCAAGAGTTTTGATTTTATTTTCAAGAAGTTTTATTTTCTCATCGGCTTCATCCGTTCCCAATGAAGTTTTATCATATTGTTTTTTGAGTTTATTGTAACGGTTTGCGGCATCAAAGAAGGAACTTAACATAAGCATAACACCCGTAAAAATTCCGAGCGCAAAAACAATAAGCGTCGAAACAAGAAATGTCATTTGAAATTTAATGTCGGTATACATAAGGGCAAGGTTTAAATCCATGTCGTTATATTGTCCGAACATAAGAGTAAAAATCGTAACCAAAACGGCTATAATAACGCAAATTGTGCCCATAATCTTCAACTCCTTAATAATTTTAATACCTTTAATAAATCGGGATGATAATTTTCTTTTTTTATTTCAAATTCCATTATCTCATTTGTTTTGGGATGTGTAAAGGATAAATAATATGACATTAAAACCTGCCCCGTTGTTTTAAGATTTTTAAAAATCCCCGTTTTAAAAGCTTTGGCGCCGTAGAGATCATCATTTATTAGCGGGTGCCCGATGTATGACAGATGACACCTTATCTGGTGCGTTCTTCCCGTTTCAAGTTTTAGTTCAAGAAATGTTGCATTTTCGAATCTTTCAAGTACTTTGAATTTTGTAAGAGCATAAAGCCCTTCGTTTGATATGTTCATTTTAACCGTTTTATCCAGATAATGAACGAGGGGTTTTTCGATTTTTCCTTCATCTTCGTTTATGATTCCGTAGCATATTGCAAGATATTTTCTTATTGTTTTTTTATTTTTGATATCTTCCTGCAATTTTATATGCGCTTCGTTTGTTTTTGCCACAAGCATTAAACCCGATGTATCTTTATCGAGCCTGTGGACTATACCCTGTCTTATTTTTCCCTGAATATCGGACAGATGTTTTGTATGGTATAAAAGAGCATTTACAAGGGTATCATCCTCATTTTTTGATGTAGGGTGGCAGATAAGGTTTTTTTGTTTGTTTAAAACAATTAAATCGTTATCTTCAAAATAAATATCAAGCGGAATGTTTTTCGGGTTAATTATTATTTCGTTTTGTTTTTTTTCGATTTCAAAACTTACCGTATCATGTAATTTCAATTTGTATGAGGGTTTTGAGAGGTTTTTATTTACGGTTATTTTTCCTTCAAGAATATATTTTTGAACTTTTGTTCTTGTCAGATTTTCGTTTGTAATAAGAAAATACTCTTCAAAAAATATATCTTTTGAAAAATTGTCGAGTCTTTGGTCCTTAAAATTTTCATCAATTTTAATTTCCACGTTTTTTAATCTTTCTTTTTATGTATTCATCCCTTACGGTTAACACAATGAAAATAATGACGGAGAGCGTAATTAAAACATCATATAAATTAAAAACGGGAAAATCAATAAAAACAAGTTTTATGTAATCGGTAACATATCCGTTTGCATAGCGTTCAACGGTATTCCCGAGTACTCCGGATGTAAAGATTGAAGCAAAAAGAATTTTTATTTTGTCATTAAAGGATATGTTTTTATATACATATAAAACAACGGACAAAATAACGATTGTGCCTGCAATTGCAAGGACATACGGGCTATTTTCAAGCATTCCGAATGCGCTTCCCGTATTTTTTGTTATTAAAACGGAAAATAAAGGATTATTGTAGCTTGTCATCATCATATACGGCGATGTTATAATTTTTTCAAGACTTATGCACAATTGCCACAGGACAACGGTTATTAAAAAATATATAATGAATGCTTTTTTGTCTTTTATTTTCATAAATTCAATTTTTTGACCGTTTCATCCGTATTTATTCTTTTAACGTAAAATCCGAGCCCCGATATAACCGCTTTTTCGGCATCGATATTTTTATCGTTTTTCTTGATTTTAACAAAAGGGTTTATAAATGCAAATGTCGAATTGGCGTATTCATTTTCTCCTTCTTTATTTGCAATCATAACGCGTTCCAGAATTCCGCTTTTATTTATTGCTCTATACGGGTCCCAGGATTTTTCAGGAGGATAAACGATTTTGTCATGTCCTATGGAACCTACGACAAATCTGTTTATTGGCATTTGCAGCGTAATTTTTACCGTATATTCTTCGCCTGCGGTAATGCTTTTTGGGATTTCCATATCGAAATCAGCCTCTATTGCTTCGCCGTATTTGATTTCGGTGGATTCTGAATATATTTCATCTCCTATTACTTTCCAATCTTCTCCTTCTTTTTTATAAATCATGGAATAGTACGCTTTTGAATCCATTCTGCCTTTGATTTTGTTGCCAACTGCATATTTTGCGTCCGCCCCTTTGACATCAAGCTTGGCGTATGAGTTTTCCGTTATATAAACTTTAATCGTATCGTCTTTTGTTTCTACTTTTTCAATTTTTTCTTTAGTTTTGATTTTCGGGTACAATTCTCTTGCGCTTTCAAAAATATTTAATGTTTCTTCTTTATTGTATCCGTCAAAACTTTTATAATTTTCGGAATAATATTTTGCAATTTCTTCCGTTTTTCCTTTATCGGATAATTTGCGCAATTTTTTGGTAATTTTTATTACGTTTTCATAATCTTCGGTTGTAATTGCAAAAACCGTATTAACCGACAGGAAAAAAGCTAATACGATTGAAATAAAACATACGGCAGTTTTTCTCATTTTATTTGTCCTGTTTAAATATTAAGTAATACTTCCCTGTACCATAGTATAGTATAATCTGCCAAAATTCACCATCTATATCGTTTATTTCCATGTAGGATTTGGGTATCGGTTTTCTTTGGGTTTTTTTCGGAAACATTGTTCCTACCGTGTCTGCGATTGCGGTTTTAAATTTTTTCCAGGCGGATGCTTTCGGTTTGGGTATGTATTCATCGTAAAATTCTTCCGTTGTAATATCGACGTTATAGGTCGGTATCATATATTTTACGCGCCCCTGCTCTTTAAAAAGCACATAGGTTTTCCCTTCGTGTTTTCTCGGGGTTAAAAGATAGTATCCGGTAGGAATTTTAATATCTTTAAATATAAAAGTTGTTCCGCTCCTGAATAACGGATAAGGGGAAAACATATATTTTGTGTAATCTTCCGATTGAAACGGGTCAATTCCGAATATATATTCAAAATTCGGGTTTTCAAGCTCATCGTATATTTTTTGAAAATCTTCATCGGCAAATGCCGGTTTTGAGATTAAAAATCCCAAAATCATAAAAGCCGTTATTAAGTATTTTAAAATATTTATCTTCACTTTGTTTTTATTAATGACGTTTTTAATTAAATCAACTGACATAGAGTTTTTCATCCCCGAATAATTTTTTTATGTCGAGCATAAGATATAATTTGTCTCCCGCAACATATTCGTTCAGGCAGGCTGTCTGATAGTCGTTTTTGCGATGAAGCGAGGTTTCGTCCATATCGATTGTTTCGCCTATGGCGTCAGTTATTATGCCGAGCTGATAATCTTCGTATTCGACAACGATTATACTTGTATCTTTTGTTATTTCCGTTGTTTTGTTTTCCGTATATTTTAAAAGGTCAATAACGGTTATATATCTTCCTTTGATGCTTACTATACCCATAATGAAATCAGGTGTGCAGGGCACTTTTGTAAGTTTCACGTTTGCAAATTTGTAAAAGCCCGCAACATGAAGAATTTTGACGCAGCAAATATGTTTTTGAAGATGAAAGGTAATGTATGTATCCTGGCTTTTTATGATTTCATAGGTAACCTCACGCATTTTTCTTGCATAATGCATTCTTCGCCTGTGAAGTTTTTCTTTTGACTGGGTATCTTTGGGCAAAAGCGAAGAAGAACTTTTGAGGATGTCGGAGGCTTTGATATCGGGAGAATTTATTGTTTTTTCGATATTTTCAAGATTGATAACCGTGGCGGAAAAATCTTTTTCCGTAAAAATTGCTTCAAGGAACGATTTTTGAGTGTCATAGGGCGGGTTATTCAAATAGAGCGTATTGATTCTTCTTATTTCTTTAACGTCGTCTATTAAAATTCCGAATGTATCGTTTTCGGTTTTTACAATTACGATTTTGCTGTTCAGGTCGTATTTTGTTGCTTCAAGTTTTAAAATGCTTCTTATGTCAATGATTTTGACCATTTTATTGTTATATTCAAGAAGCCCCACTATAAAATCGGGCATGCTTTCGGGGTATTCCAATTCCACAAGCTGCATAATATCAAGAACATATTTTGCATTGAACGCATAATTGTATGTTCCTATTGAAAAAAAGATGTAACTTTCTTCACTGTATTGACTTAAGGCGTTATTCATCTATATCCATAACTACTTTGTTTTTACCGCTTTTTTTGGCTTTATACAATACCGCATCGGCGCGCTCTATAAGTTCGTTTGCGTCTCTCATATCTTTTCCGTAAGTTGATGCGCCTATGCTTACAGTAACTTTTATTTTTTTGCCTTCAAAGATAAATTCTCTGTTTTCAATTGTTTTTCTTAACCTTTCAAGAGGAACATAGGCTTTTTCAACAAGTGTTTCGGGCATTAAAATACAGATTTCTTCGCCGCCGTATCTGTAGACAAAGTCTGTTTTTCTTAAAGTGTTTATAAATATTTTTGAAACTTCTTTTAAAACGTAATCGCCTGCCAGATGCCCGTATTTATCGTTAACGTCTTTAAAATTGTCTATATCTATCATTGCAATGGTTACGATTGTGCCGTATCTTTTTGCTCTTTCAAATTCCTGAGCCAGAACGGATTTTAAGTGCCGTCTTGTATACAATTGCGTTAATTCATCGGTTATTGAAAGATAACAGGTTTTTGTGTAGAGATATTTAAGCCTTAAAAATAAATCAAGCTCGGATTTAACCGTTTGCATAAAACGCATTTTGTTCCATCTTAAATTTTCTCTCGAGAAAAGACAAAGTTTGCCGATTAGAATATCTTCATAGTAAAAATCGAATTCTTTTTTTGAAAGAAAATCATCAATTGAATTAAGCACATGAAGTTCGTTCTTTGAAGTTATTTTTTCGGGTTTAAAATCATTTATGCTGTCAGGTAAAAGCTGGCGCCAGATTGCAAGCATTGTTTCATCATCAATTAAAACGTTTTGTTCGTGGAAAATAAGTCTTTTTTGAACCGAAGCATCGGGGGAATGAAAATGAATGCAAGCGATATCGTAATCGGTTATCGTGGATAAAATCTCAAAAATTTCGGATGCTATATGCTTGTCGTCTTTTGTATAATCCGTTATATCTCTGAATTTATTCGTGATGGTCGCTTTCATTAATTCATCATCAAGAATTTTATTTATCTGGGTAATAATGGCGTCTTCTTCTATTTCATATGTTGACAGTTCCTGTTTTGTCATATTTGAAACGGGCATTTTTTTAATTATGTCTTTGGCGGATTGCACGATTGTTGACATATCAAAATCTTTTCTTAAAAAAACATCCGCTCCGGATTGGCTTGCCCAGAATTTATCGAGGTTTTTGTCAAGAACGGTTAACATAATAAAAGGGATGTCTTTTGTTTCCCTGTTGCTTTTTAAAAGTCTGCATAACTGAAACCCGCCCAAATGCGGCATTAAAACATCCGAGATTATTACATCGGGTGTATTTTTGTAAATTTTTACAAACCCTTCAACACCGTTTTTTGCTGTATCAACTTCAAATCCTTCTCTTTTAAAAAAGATTTTCAGGCTGCTTAATTGTGTAACGCTGTCATCAATAATTAATACTTTTTTTGCCATAAATCGAGATATTTAATATAATAATACCAGGTTATTATACTATATTATTTAAAAAAGGTGAAATATGTCAAAAGACTACGGCAAGAAAACTACTGTCAGCAAAATTATTGCAACGCAACAAACAATGGACGCATTTCTGATTTTTTTGGGATTTGCGGTTGTATGGTTCTTTACAAAGTATTCATATCTGACCGATTTTGATACTCTTGCAATGCTTGCAATTTTACTCGTTGTTTATTTCCTTGCTTATTATGCTTTTTTAACCACAAAGAAATTTTTAAAAAAAGAGCTTGATAAACTTATTTTTGAGGCGCTCGGGCAATCGGACGACCAGACAAAATCAATCGAAAATTTATCAAAAGATCAAAAAGAATCAATTAAAGAGACTCTTACAAAATTAAAAGATACAATCGGCGTTGTGATTAATCTTAAAGATGATTTGGAAACGATGTCGGGAATTATAGGGGATACAAAGGTAAAAACGGCAAATTCCCTTGAACGTACAAATGAAGAACACCTTGCGGTTAAGGCAAATATTGAAAAGATGTTTGTAATACGCCACAAAATGCAGACGATTGCGGAATTAATTCTTGAATTATCGGAATTTATCCAGTCTATTTCATCCACCATAAGCACGGTTGAAGATATAGCGGAACAAACAAACCTTCTTGCCCTGAACGCTGCGGTTGAAGCGGCAAGAGCGGGCGAACACGGCAAAGGGTTTGCGGTTGTTGCGGGCGAGATCAGAAAGCTTGCCGATGAATCCAAACAGGCAACAACAAAAATTACTTCTTTAATTGCCGATATTCAGCAGACAACAAATTCCACCGTTATTGCAACCGAAGAAGGCACAAAAGAAATAGAAACGGGAATTGACCTTGCACACAATATAGGTTCAAATGTCGAAAAATTAATTTCGATTATAAATGACATTTCAACAAGCGTTAACGATACGGATTATGTTTTCCAAAAAATTACAAAAGGCACGACGGAAACGGATAATTACGTAAAAGAAATCAGCTCTTCCGTTGAAATTGCAAATAAAACGCTTGATGAAACAAATAAAAAACTTGAAAATATTAATATTATAAATAAAGACTTTAAAAATACCGTAATTGAAGAATAGGACGCCTATACACTAACTATGGAATTTCTTCAGGAAGAATTAGATGAAATTTTAAACATTTTTCAGCAGGAAGGTGCAGAAATTTTGCAATCCATGGATAAGAACCTTCTTTTGCTTGAAAAAAAGCCGAATAATCTTGATGTTGCAATGCATTTGTTCAGAGATGCCCACAGTCTGAAGGGTTCTGCCAGAATGCTCGGGTTTAACGGCATTCAAAATATTGCGCATAAAATTGAAGATGTTCTGGGGCTTATAAGAGAAGGAAAACTTGAAGTAAATTCCAATATAACCGATACCATATCCGCCGCATTAAGCTGTATAGACAATTTAATAAAAAAGACGGTTGAACAAAAATCCGAATTTATAAGCGATGAATCGGATTTTCATATAAAAAAGCTTACCGCATTGTGCGACGGCAGCTCTATGCAGGAGGGCGAACAAGGGTTTGCGGAAAAACCCGAAAAAAAGGAAGAAGACGCATTTACTGCCAATTTTGCCAAGCTTGAAGATTTAATAACCGGAATTGTTTTTATTTATTCAAAATGTGTCCATGAAAATGATTTTGAACAGTTCGGAGATATATTAAACATAATAACCGAATTAACACATCTTCTTGAAAAAATTAAAAACGATGATTTATACAATATTGCGCTTACAATGTCCGATTATGCCTCTGAAAGCATCAGAGCGGACAATAAAAACGAAGATATTTTATATGAGCTGAATTTAAAAATAAATGATTTTATCCAGCAATTCAGCCAAATTGCAAGAACAAAAAATTTAAACCCGGGCAACTATTATGAAAACGCTTATAAAATTTCATCAAATAATAAACTGCCCGAAGAAACCATAAAACAGGGCGCCGAAGAAGACGAGCTTAAAAGTGCCGAACTTCTTGAACTGATAAGCAAAGCAGGCGAGACAATTCCAAAAATAAGCCAAAACAGACATTCTCTTGCGGAAGCTAAAAGTCTTTTAAACGAAATAGTTTCAAGGCTTATAAACGATGATTTTAAAAAGATTTATCAAACGGTTCTTGCAATAATCTTAAACTATGAAAAAAGCGGCGCAAAGCTTGAAAATGACGCAACCGAGGCTCTGAAAGAGATACTTGAAAGTACGGCGGGAATTGTCGAAGCGAAGTTTTCAAAAAACGTATACAATGATTTTGCCGAAGAGATCGAATTGTTAAATCAAAAAGCGCTGATTGTTGCGCAAATGATAAAATACGAGCTTCAAAACCCGTCCAAAAACACAAGGTCGCAAAAATCCTTTAAACCGGTCGATTGGGCGCAAAGTTTTGATTCAACGGCAATTAAAACTTTAAGGGTAAATTCGGATAAACTTGATAAACTGGTTAACCAAATCGGAAATTTAATTGTTACGAGAATTAAATCCCATGAACATGTAGGTATGGTAAAAGCCATACAGGATGAGCTTATTGAATGGCAGAAACACTACCATAAGATAGGCTATTATATGAAATTTTACGAGAAAAAATATATACAAGATTCTATTGAATCGGATTTTCAGGGTCAAAAAAAAGATTCTTTTCTGGGATATAACAGACAGCTTGTTGCTTTTCACAATTCAAACACCGAAAAGATGAATTTTATATTAAGCAATCTGAGCTCTTTAATGAAAGAATTACAGGAAAATAACCTGAAATTAAATTCAACGACCGCAGAAATAGAAAACATGGTTAAATCAATGCGTATATTGCCATTATCCACCGTGTTTAATCTGTTCCCGAGAATGGTCCATAACATTGCAAAAGACAAAGGTAAAGAAATTGAACTTACAATAGAAGGGCAGGATGTCAGCGCAGATAAAAAAATAATTGAAGACATTAAAATTCCCATTATGCATATCGTAAGAAACTCTCTTGACCACGGGATAGAAAACCCGAGAGAAAGAGAGCGTCTCGGCAAGCCCAGAACGGGCAATATTGCAATAAGAGCATTTCAGAGAGAAAACAAAATCATAATAAGCATAAAAGATGACGGCAGAGGCATTAATATTGAAAAAATCAAGCAAAAGGCGATAGAAAAAGGTTTTGCTTCGCAGGAAGCTGCGGATAATATGTCAAAAGAGCAGCTTGCGAATTTTATTTTCTACCCCGGTTTTTCAACGGGCGATACCGTAACCGAGTTATCGGGAAGGGGGCTTGGGCTTGATATAGTGCATACCAAAGTTTCCCAGATGAACGGAAGGATTGACGTATATTCGGAAGAAAACAAAGGAACCGTGGTTACGATGGAGCTTCCGACCACAATGGCGACATTAAGAGCATTTATCATAATGGAAAACAATCAATTGTTCGCCGTTCCCGCGGGCAGCATTCAAACGGTTTTGAGAATTTCGCCTTCCGAAATTAAAAACAGAGATAAAAAAGTTTATTTTATATATGACGGCGAAATAATCCCCGTCAGCAGCCTTTCTACGGTTCTCGGGAACAGCGAAAAGAAAACTTTTGCAGATAAGCTTACAATTATGGTTATTAAATCCGAAAGCATTACAACGGGAATTATTGTTGAAAAACTTGTGGGCGATGAAGAAATTCTGCACAAAAAACTGCCCGAACCGATGCTTCGGGTTAAAAACATATCGGGAATTACAACGCTCGCAAACGGAGAGATGTGTCTTTTATTAAACGTCAGCGATATTTTATCTTCAAGCAGGGTTAATATCAACGAGCTTAATGTTACAAAATCTCTTACTTTGCAGGATAATTCAAAATATAAAATTTTAATCGTGGATGATTCCGTTACCACAAGAAGACTGTTGAAAAACATACTTTCTTCAAGCGGCTATAAGCCAGATATAGTTGCAAGCGCCAAAGAGGGGCTGAGGCTTCTGGATACGCAAAATTACGATCTGATTATATCCGATTATGAAATGTCTGAGATGAACGGGCTTGAATTTATTGATGTTGTAAAAAACAAAGAAAGAACCAAAAATATTCCCGTTATTATAATAACTTCAATCGAGCGTACGGGGCTCAGGGAAGATTTCATGAAGCTCAATGTTCAGGAATTTATTAAAAAAGAATATTTTGAACAGCAGAGTTTTATAAGAACCATAAATAAATATTTGAATATTTCAATGAATGCGGGAATTAAAAATTGAATTCAAAAGAAATATTAAAAAAATACGGTGCGGATATTACCCACTCCAAGCAAACGGCAAAACTTTCGCTTCTGTTATTCGACAAATTAAAAGAAGAATTTGCGGTGCTCAAAAAATATGACAACAAAAGAGATTTGGACCTTTTATACAAAGGGGCATTGCTTCATGATATAGGGATAAAATTTGAAGAAACATACGGACTGCCGCACCATAAAGCTGGGGCAAGATATATAACGGATAATCCGCCCGATGATATTGATGAAGAAGATTCCGGCGTTCTGGCGTGTCTTATCAGGTATCACAGAAAAAGCCTTCCCGATGACAATAAATATAAGCTTTACAAAACTCTTTCCCAAACAAATAAAGCAAAGGTTAATTATCTGGGCGCAATTATAAGGCTTGCGGACGGTCTTGATAATATGCATCTTAATCTTGTTAATGATATTGATATAAAATTTGATAATAAACTTAACGTTTTGACATTAAATATAAGCAACAATATAATGTTAAATACATCAATCAGGGATGTTCTTGATAAGAAAAAGAAGTTTTTTGAAAAGGTTTTTCTTGTCAGGGTTCAATTTGGGAGTTTATAAGTTAATGTATAAAAAGCTTTTCATTGTATTGCTTGCTTTTTGTGCGCTTGAATTGTCCGCCCGCGCGCAGGATAAATTTTCGGGCGGGGTTTCTTATGATTATCAATTTAGCGAAAATATTGAAGCAAAAAACTTAAAAGAAAAACTTCCCGAATTAAAAAACGATTTTATTGATCTTAATTATTCAATCCAATTCAAACCTTTAAATTTATTAAGCATTGATGAAGTCGTGCAAAAGAAAAAAGAGCACAGATTAAAAGTTTCGCCGATTAATCCCATGGGCTATACTCCCGATAATTATGAAATTTCTCTTGCAACGGGAAAAGTAAAGGGGAACGTAAACAACGCGGGCAGCCTTGAATTGCTTTTGAAAAAGAACCCTGATGACAGAGAGCTTTTATTTGCGTATGCCATTCAGCTGAAAAATGAAAAAAATTTGGAACAGGCGCTTTTTATCGTGAATAAAGCGCTGGAATCGGACCCGAATTTTGCGCTGGGGCATTTTTTAAAGGGCGATATTTTAAGAACCATGGAAAGATATAAAGAAGCGGTTGAAGAATATCTTTATACGGCGCAAATTAATCCTTATTGCGCCGATGCATATTATAACGTGGCAAAAATACTTGAATTATTGGACAATAAAGAGCTTGCGCTTGATTATTACAAAACGGCTTATCGTGCAAACCCAAATGACCTTGAAATAAGAGATATAATCTTAAAACATTACATTGAGCTGTAATATTCGATTAATTCTTTTGTTCTTCTTATAAATTCTTCCCGCTCTTTTTCGGGATATAAAACTTCCGCAAATTTTCCGTACTTTATAAGCCTTGAAAAAAGTGTGTTTTTATCTTTGGTGTTGTTTAAAATGATTGTTTCGCCGTTTAAATAAACCGCATTTTCATTTTCTTTTAAAATATAATTGTTTTTCAATCTTCCTTTGATTTTAAATGCGGTGTTGGAAGGAATGTTCGGTTTTTTCTTGGGGTAAAAAGAATTCAGCATTATATCCGATATTAAATCAAGCTTTAATTCTTTTTGTTTATCTTCTTTTGTATCGTATCCGAAAAGAAAAACGCCGGATTTTTTATATCTTAATTCTTCAGGGATAAAAGTTATTTGTTTGTTTTGGTATAAAAATTTGATTTCGGCTTCTTTTAAACATATAAATTCGTTTAATTTGTCGATTTTGTTAAAAAGATTTTCCATTTCTTCACAATCAACATTATTTTCCTCTAAATCGGGTGTTCTTTCGGTTTTTACCATGTTTAAAATTTTGTTTTTGATTGTTTTAAATTTGTCTTTGTCCTTTTTTGAGTACAATTTTGATACCAAAAATGCGCAGACTTCAAAGCCTTTAATTTCATCTTCCGATAAAGAAATTAAAAAAGGAGTTTTTAAAATCTTAAAACGTCCGTTTTCTTTTTTAATTTCAAAACCGGTATCTCTAAGAGTTCTAAAATATTTTGATACCGTATTTTTATAAATGCCTTCTCCCTTTTTATCAAGTTCAAAACAAATTTCTTCTCTTGTTTTCGGGGAGGCAATCAGAGTTTTTATGATTTCTAAAAGCCTCAGGGCTGAATTTTGAATTATCAATATTGATACTCCTTCAAGGTTTCATTTAAGATTTTTAAAACGTTTTGTTTAATTTCTTTTCTTTTTATTTTCAGACAATTTTTTCCGAGAGTTAAAATTCTTTGCACGACAAAAAAGTCATCTATATCGCAGGCTTCTATTTCAACTTCGTTTTCATCAATTTTGACCGCTTTTTCAAATTCCTCGGGCGGATTATTTTCATAAAAGCTTTTTGTAATTACATATCTTGTCTTTTTCTTGTCCGATGTTTTTATTTCTTTGGTTTTATCTCTGATTTCGATAATTTTTCTTATGTTATCCGCTCTTAAACTTGCGTAATTATCATGGATGTTTGAAATTCCTTCCAGATATAATTTATCGTTTCTGAATGTTATTTTATCCGGTGTAAATTCCATTTCGATTTCTCCTTTGTCCGGAGAATTATATATTATCGAGACGGTTTTATTGTTTTTAACGGCAGATTTCAGCTCTTTTACGATTTCTTTGTTTACGGAATTAAAAATCTTAAAATTGTATAAATCGGATGTTTCGGCATTTTCAAAGGGTATTTTTTCAAAAAACGATTTTAAATTTAAAATTTCATCATAACCGCAAAATTCAAAGGCGGTATTTTTGATTGAATTTAAAAGCAAAAGTTCGTTTTTATCGGGCTTTAATTTTATAAAGCTTTTATCCAGAGAATATTTATAATTGTTTGTCCTTTTTCCTCTTGTTATATTGAAACCCGCTTTTATGAGGGTGTTTATGTCAAGTTTGATTGTTTCTTTGGATAAATTTTTAAAACCGTATTTTTTATTTAACAATTCTATGATTTCGTTTTTTGACAAATCTTTTTCAAATAAAGAAATTAATACGGCAATAAGCCTGAAACCGGTCAATTGTATATTCTTTTTGCCAGACAAAATATATTCCCTATATCACAAAAATAACATATTTCAATACGAAATGTTAATATTTATTGTAATAAATGTATACAAATATGTAAAGAAATGTTATTATAAAAGTATACTTTTTGGGAGCAACAGTTAAATATGGCACTACAGCAAATTACCGACGAACAATACGAGGAACTTTTAAAAAAATATGAATACAAGTTCCAAAAAGGCGATCTGGTTCAAGGCACGGTCTGCGGTTATGACAGTGAAGGCGTTATTATTGATATAGGCGCCAAGGCAAATGCCATATGCCCCGAAAGAGAAGCTAAGCTTCAAAAAGAAGACAATGTTCAGGATGTTTTGAAATTAAACGAAAAATACGAGTTCTTAATCATCAAAGAAGAAGATGAAGAAGGGCGTCTTACCGTTTCTTATAAAAAAGTTGCAAGTGCTTACAACTGGAAACAATTGGAAGAAATTAAAGCGCAGGATAAAATTATCGAAGGCACGGTTGTTCAGGTTGTTAAAGGCGGCATTCTGGTCGATGTTCTGGGAATCAGAGGCTTTGTTCCTTCATCGCATTTAAGGTCAAAAGAAACGGAAGCGCTTGTGGGGCAGAATATCGAGCTTAAAATTTTAAGCATTGATGTGTTGCAAAATAACTTTATTTTATCAAACAGAAAAGTATATTCAGACAGCCTTGAAGAGGTTAAAAAAGACGTTTTCGGACAACTGGAAGTCGGCCAGATTGTTAAAGGCGAAGTTGTCAGAATTGCGGATTTCGGCGCATTTATTGATATAGGCGGGGTTGACGGTCTGCTGCCTTTATCTCAGATAAGCTGGAAATGGGTTGATCACCCCGGTGATGTTCTTAAAATAGGCGATAAAATTGATGTTGAAATTATAGGCATTGATTTTGATAAACAAAGAGTGTCTTTAAGCCTTAAAAATCTTGAGCCCGATCCTTGGGTTGAAGCTAAGGGTAAAATCCATGAAGGCGAAGTCGTTAAAGGCAAGGTTACAAGAATTAAACATTTCGGTGCATTTGTCGAAGTGTATCCTTGTGTTGAAGCGCTTCTTCCCCAGAGCGAAGTTGTTCAATATCAAAATGAACACAATACGATACTTGATGTAGGAGAAATTATTGATACGGTTATTCTTAAATTTAATCCCGATGATAAGAGGATTTCTTTAAGCGTGAATATCAATAACAAAAAAGAACAGTAATGAATTGTCCCAATTGTAACAGCGTGATGATAACCGTTGAAAGAAACGGTGTCGAGGTTGAATATTGTACGGAGTGCAAGGGTTTTTGGCTCAATGTCGATGAATGGGAGCTTATAAAAAATGCTCTTGATATCAAAGGCGATTTTCAAGATATAATGTCAATTAATACTTATGCGCCCGCAGATAAAGCCGAAAAACCGAAAAATTGCCCCGTGTGCGATGAGAGAATGGAAAAAATCGATGCGGGCGGGTTTATTTTGGACAGATGTTTAAGACACCACGGCGTTTGGTTTGACAGCGGCGAATTGTCGCAATATTTGAGCGCCAAAAACGGTCCGGAAGATAATACGGTTTATTTTCTCGGAGAATTTTTTAAACAGTAAGTAATTCATAAAGGAGTAAAAATGGCTGAAATGATTTTATTGGCGGTTATTATAGCGGTAATTGCGGTTATTGCGCTTTTTATCATGGTTATAGGAGTTTTCAACTCTCTCGTTGCGCTTAAAAATGCGGTTAAAAACGCCTGGGCGCAAATTGATACACAATTGAAAAGAAGATATGACCTAATACCGAATTTAATCGAATGCGTTAAAGGGTATATGGAACATGAAAAAAGCACATACGAAATGGTTGTAAAAGCAAGAAACGCCGCAATGGCAATTACAAATGATCCCAAGGCACAAAGTCAGGCAGAAAACGCTTTATCGGGAACTTTAAAAAGTTTGTTTGCTTTGAGCGAAAACTATCCCGAATTAAAAGCAAATCAGAATTTTATGTCTCTTCAGGAAGAGCTTGCTTCTACGGAAAATAAAATCGCATACGCAAGAACCGCCTATAACGATGCGGTCATGATGTATTCAAATAAAAAAGAACAATTTCCTTCAAATATTATAGCGGCAATGTTTAATTTTCAAAGCTATGATTATTTTGAAGCCGATGCACAGGAAAAAGAAGCAATAAAGGTAAGTTTTTAGAGTATGTGGTTTATAATTGAATCCAATAAAAGAAAAACGGCAATTTTTCTGTTTTTTATAACGGTGTTTCTTCTGTTTTTCGGTGCGGTTTTGGGATTTTCGTTTTCAACCGATTTATATGAAGGAACATATTACGGAACCGCAATCGGGGCATTAATAAGCCTTATGTGTCTTATTTTTATAATTTTTTACGTTAACGCCAAATCTTCCGAGTTCTTTTTAAATCAGGCGGATGCGGTTAAAGTTTGCGGAGATTCAATGCCCGTTTTAAGAAACGTTGTCGAAGAAATGGCAATTTCATCGGCATTGGGCTTTGTTCCAAAGATTTATTTAATAGAATCCCCCGTTCCGAATGCTTTTGCGGTCGGAATAAATGAAAAAAACTCTGCAGTTGCCGTAACAACGGGACTGTTATCCATTTTAAACAGAGATGAATTGCAGGGCGTTATTGCCCATGAGATTTCCCACATCAAAAATAAAGATACTTTGTATCTTATGTATTCGGGCGTAATTCTGGGCGTTATTATTGCGGTTTCGGATTTTATCATAAGGGCGTTTTTGCGCTCAAGTTCAAGAAGGTCAAAAGGTGCGGGCTTAGGGATTTTTATTGCCGTAATACTTGCATTGTTATCGCCCGTTATTGTAAGAATTTTATACTTTACCATTTCAAGAAAAAGAGAATTTCTGGCGGACGCCTGCGCCTGCCAGTATACAAGATATCCTACGGGGCTTGCAAGCGCTTTATATAAGATATCCCGTTATGAACCGGCCATGACGGATAAAGAATTTATTATGGATGAAAAAGCCGCCTCAAATAAGCTTTTAAACGTTATGTACATTCACAATTTTATTCAGGCAAATAAACCCAAAACTTTTCTCTCGGGGCTTTTTGCAACACATCCTTCAATAGATGACAGAATCAATATTTTAAAAAGTATGGGCGCTGCAGATATTGAAGAATACGCAAAACGGTTTTCAATCGTTGTTGCAAACAAAAATATTATTTCAAGAAACAAACTGGCTTCGCTTAATTTGGCGCCTATCCCGGTTGTGGTGCCCGCTGTTGTTTCAATGAGCGTTGAAGAAGAACAAAATCAAAAAATAAAAGAAGAAAGAAAAACCCGCCAGAGAGAAGCCAAAGACGCATACAAGCAGGCGAAAAACTATAAAATCATAAAATGCGATTGCGAAACGATTTTAAAAATTCCGCCCGAATATAACAGAAGCACGGTAATCTGTCCGCATTGCAAACAGGTTCATGAAATTAAATAATCAATAAAAAAGCTTCCTTTTTAGGAAGCTTAAATTTTTTTTGGTATCCTCTGTAGTAATGGTGGTAGTTAGCAGTAATGTGGTATTTTCTCTCTTATTTATTTTCCTCTCGTACTTATATAAAGTTTTTTATTTAAAAAATATTGCTTTTTTATATACTATTTTCTTTACATTACTTAATATAATCTTCGATTTATTAAATTTGAATAAAAAAATGACCGTAAATAAGTTTATCATACCATAGCGATTTAGTTTTATTTATAAATATACGGTTTTAATTGAAAGTGTGTATAAAATAAGATATACTAAAGTTAGCTGTTATATGGCGTTGAATTAGTATTTAGGATAGTTTGAAAGGCAAGTAAATGTTTTCTCTTTACGCTTCGACACAAAGAAAACACCCGTGCAAAAAAGAGGCTTTTTCACTTGTTGAGGTAATGGTAACCATTCTCGTTTTATCGCTGATTATGGTTGCAATGACCCCCGTAATCACAAAAAAGCGCCCCGAAGCCGCTCAAACGGGCGGTGTAATTTTTACTTACGGCACTTCAAATTCAACCGAAGATAACAGGGATGTTTGCTTTGCAACAACGACAAATAACTATAATAACGGCACAAATGTTCAATATCAGCCTTCAACAAGGTGCTCTGAGTATACATTTACGGTTCCCGACGGTGTTACAAGAATTAATTTAACCCTTGTCGGAGGCGGCGGAGGCGGAGGCGGCGCTTCGGGTGCAAGGGCTCAATCAACAACAATAAATGCGTATGATTTTCCCGCCAAAGTTGAAAACGTTGATTTTGATAAATTATCAAGCGTAGTGATAAATTATCTTTCCGCACAGGGAACGGCGGCATTTGAACTTGATGACGGCTGTGCAGAGAGCGGTGAAGGCGATGAAATTAAGCTGTGCGGCACAAAAGGGGGAAAATCTTCCGCCGCAATTTCAAATTTTAAAATTGAAAACATTCATAATATAGGTTCCGGAGTAAATGCGCCGCTTGAGAAAAATGCGGCGGGAACGACAAAAAGCATTGTTCTTTCAAAAGATTTAACGGGTGCAATGTATGTCGAATTGAGTGATGCAATAAGATATTTTGTTAATCCTCCCGATATTAATAACCCTGCAGAAATTCCCATCGGCTGCGTGGTTGCGGGAAATACATATTTATATTTACAGACGGGCTTTGCCGATTTTTGTTCGGTGCCTGATGAAAGCATTCTTGCGGAAGTTGAAGGGGAATACGGCGCATACGTTAAACCTTCCGAAAACACCACAAATGATACAATACTGACGGGCGGCAAGGGCGGAAGCACAAATTCCACATATTCTTCATACGGTTCGGGCGCTAACGGCAGAAATGTGCGTACATCCTGCAACAACGGTCAATATACCTGTTCGGCGGAATTTGCAAGTGCAAATTACAATGATGCTGCGATAACTTCAAACCCCGGAAGCTCGATTGCATCCGTTACATATACGACAGAAACTCCGGGCGCCATAGGTTCGGGCGGTTCGGGCGGTTCGGTGTTCAGAGTAACGGGATTTCCCGTAACGGCAGGAGACACTTATACAATCCGTGTCGGCGCGGGCGGTGAAGGCGGCGGCGCAGGAATTGACGCAGTCGGAGTAGATAACCCGACGGACGGCGAAAACGGCGGCGGCGGAACGTCAACTGCCATATACGATTCTAACGGCAGAATTGTATTTATGGTTGCGGGCGGCCTTGGCGGTGAAGGCGGAAGCGCTCCGGGTGCGGGGGCCGATCTTCCCGACAGACCGAGAGGATTAGGCTATCAATCCGCGGTATTTTCATCCGATGCCGATAATTTTTCACGAGGATCCGTTGATACAAACGTAATTAATATGACGGAAAATACACCCGCTTCAACTCCGAATACCGGTTCAAGAGTGCAGGGCAGACGAATTGAATATCCTTTTATGGATACACCGCCCAGAAATGCGCTCAATTATCCTAACAACAATTATAATGCATCCAACCCGACTCAAAAAAATACAAATCTTTCTCCCTTTATGGCGTTTAATACGGACAGAACAAATTATGACAGGGCGGAAAATCTTGATATAAACAACGTCTATGACGGTCTTTATTTCAGATCCGTAATAGGAAACTATCCCGCATACACGGGAGGCCCCGGGGGATTATCGGGCTTAGGAACAAAAGCAGGCTGCGGCGGATTATTTATGGGAAATAACGGTGAACATACCGCCCAGGACGGAGATGATGAAGACAGAACCGAAACATTGAACAGAATAATAATTGATGAAATATCATATAATATCACCGACTTCTATGACAACTGTTCATTATCTACCCCGGACGGGCAAAGCGCTAACTTTGTTCTTCCTACCGTAAACGGACCCACATTCGGTTCCGCAGGCGCAGGCGGAGGCGGCGGAGCATGGAGTCCTACCTTAGGCGCAGGCAAAGGCGGCAGAGGTCAAGACGGATATCTTATGATTGAATGGAGAAGATAATAATGCCTTCATACAAATCAAATACATCTGAAATACTAACTAAACTCAAAGCTTTTTCTCTGGTTGAAGTTTTGATGACGCTTCTTATAATGTCGCTTATTATCGTTGCGCTTGCGCCCGTTATTACAAAAAAAATAACGCAAAGGTCAAGGGCGGAAGGCATTGTATATACATATACGGGCAGTATGCAGCCTGAAGAAAATCTCTGTTTTTCAACGGAAGCCGAAAGTTATATGACTCCGGAACAAAAAAGAGTATCTTCAACAAGATGCTCCGAATATACATTTACGGTCCCTGAAGGTGTTACTTCGATTGATTTAACCCTTGTTGCGGGAGGCGGCGGAGGCGGCGGCGCCTCGGGCTCAACTCTTGAGCAGCACACTTTAACTTCAATCGGGGGCGAAAATGTTACCGAAACGGTTGATTTTGACAGAATTAAAGATATTACGATTAACTATTTGACCGCAAGAGGTTCTTATGCCAACTCATACAACCTTTATGCGGGATGCGATACCCAAACGGATGATGAAGCGCAAATTTGTGCAACACAAGGGGGAAAATCTTCTTCCGCTATTGTTGATTTTAAACTCCCCGACATAAGAAATTTAGGTGCGGGTTACGTTACGCCTCTTGATTATACTCTTGCGGCAAATCAAAATATTACGCTCGGTTCGGATGCGGCAAATATTACTACCGAGGTTCAAATCGGAAATTTAATTACCTATGCCGTCGAACCTCCCGTATTTGGCGATCCCGTAGTAAAGGTCATTTGCAACACGGGCGGAACAAGTTATTTATATAATAATGCGAATTTTTCATCGATATGTAAAATTCCCGCTTCATCCATATA
>DVJH01000115.1 GCA_018710795.1 Candidatus Galligastranaerophilus gallistercoris
ATAGCACAAGCTAGTAAGTCCCCTCGCAGATTACGAGGTTGATAGGATGCAGATAGAAGAATGGCAACATTTGCAGTCGAGCATTACTAATCGGACGAGGGCTTTTCCTGAATCTTAGCGATAAAAATTTCTTACAAAACTTGTTTTGTTGAAATTTTTGAGCGAGCCTTAGGATGTTAGCTCGTGATGACGAAGCGTTGAGCTTCGGCAGACAGAGCGTAACTGGACTAAGGTATCTGAAAAGCTAATTTTTCATTGGTTTATAATTATCTATATGTAACTTTCAGCGTGTCGGTTAAGGGCTTGTCCCAATCAACCGAACGTTAACCGGATTTTCCGGTGGCCAGGCGGCAGGATTCCACCCGTTCCCATCCCGAACACGGTCGTAAAGACTGCTTGCGCTGACAATACTCGGAGGGTAGCCTCCCGGGAAGATAAGTAGCTGCCGGATTCTATATTTAATAAAAAAGATGATTGGTTTTTTAATCAGTCATCTTTTTTTATATGTTGTATTTTTTCTTGCCTTCGTTTCCGTTTGACAACTCGAAGAGTAGTCGCACCCCTTGAAGATTAAGTAACTGCCGATTCTATATTTATTAAAAATAATTTGCTTTTTTAATCAGTCATCTTTTTTATATGTTGTATTTTTTCTTGCCTTCGTTTCCGTTTGACAACTCGAAGAGTAGTCGCACCCCTTGAAGATTAAGTAACTGCTGATTCTATATTTAAACAAAAGATGATTGGTTTTTTAACCGGTCATCTCTTTTTGCCTTTGTATTTTAAAATCCGAATTTGATATTGTTGCCGAATTATCCTGCGTATACGGTGAAATCGATACGCCGACGGAAAAAGAACGTGCGGAAATTAATGAAATAAATTCAAGAACCGCAATGAATTATATTAATTCAGGCGCCGTTTCACCCGATGAAATAAGAAGCGTTTTAAGGGAAGATACAAATTCTGCCTTTAATGCCTTAGAAGGCGACGCCCCAAACGACCCCATTGATTTCGACCCGGATAATGACCCTTATCAAGATTTAAACGGGGGTAGCCCAAACGGGCAACACCCTTTTAAAAGCGTAAGCCAGGGTGAAGCTCAATGCTTGGCATTGAGCGAAACTGTTGATGACCGCCGTTATGACCGAAGCGACTTTGGGAGCGAAGGGAATGAAGCAATCTTTGATTGCACAGGCGAAAAAAGCACACGCCAGGGTGAAGCTCAATATTCAACACATGATGAATGGAGCGAAGCCGACCACCCGAGAAAACCAAACGGCCAATTCGGAGAAGGCGGGGGCAAAGTTGAGAAATCACAAAGAAGTGATAAAATAAGAAAAAGAACCAGAAAAGAGGTTCAGCTCCCAAAAGATGAATATGCAAAAGTAATTCACGAGCTTAATTCCAATCTTTCAAAAGAAGAGCGGAAAAAGAAATCCATAACAAAGGCAATCGGAAATCACCTATACACGATTGAGAACAATGGATTTAATAATTACAGAATAACGAAGAAAGAACCAATAAATGATATTGATTAATAGAGAACAAATTCCTACGGATACGGGCAAAAAGCTTTATGATTTATTGATTAAATCATGGAACAACCCCGAATATATTTATGGTGTTCTTTCCAGATTGCGCGGCGATAAAAATAAACAAAAGCTTATTGACTTTATTGAAGAAGAAAACGAAATGGATTCAGATGTGATTACCCTTGCTTCACTGGATATCGCTGAGGGGATAGAGATATAAAAATTGCGATTTTTACCGCGATTTTTTGCCGTTTTTTTCAGTAATGTAATCTAAAACCCGTTAATAACAATATTTTTACTTTTCCGGAGAATGAACTATAAGGCGCCTTAATTGGTGCCTTTTTATATAAAGTTTATGAAAAACCGCTTAGTTTCATCCCGTTTAAATGTAAACGCAGGCATTATGCGTTTGTTTTGTTAAATAACTGCAAAAATTGACGGCGCAAATGACAAGGGCAAGCTATAGGGAGCTTATTTCGATTTATAAAAAAGGCATTAAAAAACGGGGAATTTAACCCCGTTTATTTTATATAAATCAAATTTTTAAGCAACCAATCCGTTTGCGTTATTTCCAAAAAGCGCCGAGATGATTTCGTCTTCACCCAAAAGCGATTCGATGCTGCCGCCGTTATTAAAAATATCTTCAAGGCTGCCGTTAATGCCTCTTGAACCTGTTAGTGTGCTCAAAAGTGCGCCCGATATATTATTTTGTGTTTCTTTTATTTCTTCAAAACCGGGGAGGTTTCCAAAAATTTTAGTTTGTATATCGTCAATTATGCCGCCAAAAATGGGTCCCATTATTCTGCCGATAAGTGCGCCTGCGGGTCCGCCCGCCATTTGTCCTACGATTTGCCCTGCCATACCGTAGACTTCTTCTGCTTCATAATCTTGTTCAAACAGGTTGTTCCCGTCCGTGCTGAATAAAGTTTCAAACCTGTCATTATCGTTTTGCGCCTGATTGTTTTCTTGTGCTGCGGTAGTGTTGTTTAATATATTACCGATAGCGTTAGCTGCAACATTTTGAATAATACTGCTTAAAATACTTTCCATTATATAATCCTTATATAGTTCTTATATACTATTTAAAAATTTTAGAAGTTTTGAATTTCAGTTTTTTATAAAATGTTAATAATCTGTTACATTAAATTTAATCGTGCCGAATGTTTAAAAATTATTTTTATGTGCGTTAATTATATTGTCTAAATTATTGATAAAGGAATAATAAATATGCAAATAAACAGTGTCTCGCCTTCATTTAAAGGTTTTGTCAGAATATATTCAAATAATGACTCATCGCTTGTTAATACTTCAAATATTCTCGGCTTTAATTCGTCCGTTTCCGAAGATGAGGGTGATTATTTTAATTCGGTTACTTTTGCCGATGATAAAAATCAGGTGCGCTCGGTTTCAAGCTATCATAAAAATGAAGATTCAAATGAAATTCCATACGGTATAGATTTTGAACAAACTTTTGCCAAAGCTTGCTATAATGCCGATTCAACGGGTGATATAATAAATATCGTAATATAGCTTGATTAAAAAACGCAATTTTTTCTTTTAATTTTACTTTAATTAAATAAGAGGA
>DVJH01000116.1 GCA_018710795.1 Candidatus Galligastranaerophilus gallistercoris
CATACACCCCGTATTTTTTTATAATATCAACTATATCCTTATATACGGGAAAAATCTGCATGGCAGTCTCTGACACATCATGAGAAACAGAAGCGTTTCTTACCCTGTAATAGTATAAAATGTCTGGAAGATAAGAAAAAGCTTTCGATTTAAGATAAGCTTCCAAAACAACAAGAACATCTTCCGCAAAAAGATAATTTTTAAACCTTAAATTATAAAAAAGCTCTCTTTTATATAATTTCTTCCATGGGGTTTTAAAACTAAAACCCTGATTAAATAAATTCGGAATAATTTTATCGCGGGAAACCCTCATAAAATCACCCGTTTTAATACATTTTTTAAGTTTTCTGATTTCATTTCTGTTTTTATATATTGAAGTTGCTTCATAATAACTACAGTATGAACATTCCGTTATATCGGCATTTGTTTTAATTGCGCTAGCGTATAAAATTTCCAAAAATTTTTTATCAACCCAATCATCCGCATCAACAAAAGTGATATAATCACCGGAAGCAATATCAAGCCCTTTATTTCTGGCAGGGCCGGGGCCAGAATTTTCAATATTAATTATTTTTATTTTATCGCATTTATCGGCGTAACTATTGAGTATATCTAAAGACGAATCATTCGACCCGTCATTAACACATATAATCTCAAAATCAGTAAATGTCTGACCGATTAGAGAATCGAGACATTGACCGAGATATTTTTCCGCATTATATACGGGTATAATCACCGAAATTTTTGACATAAATATTTCTGCCTTTTTATTATCGTATATATAATAACAAAAAAAATAAAACAAGAAGCCCTGAAAATAAGCATTATAATTTAAATAAATGATGTAATTTTAAAATATAAAGTTAAGCTAATAATATAAACTAAGGAGATATTATGAATTTACAGTTGCAAATCGGGCTTGGCGTCGTAATCGGGCTTATAATAGGCTTTTTTATGATACTTAACACGATAAATACAAAAGAAAAAAGACTTATAGACGCATACAATAAATTAAACGAAACCTTAAACATAAGATATTTTAAATTAAAAAGCGTATTAAATAATTTAAAATTATATATGAGCGAATTTCAAAGAGAAATTGCGGATTTAGAAAGACTTTGCGACGAATCAACAGACATAACGGGTTCAATCGACAATGCATATCAAAAACTGGAACTTGAAAACACGATAAATTACAAGCTTGAAGAAATAAAAACAAATATGGCAAACTACCCTGCAATCGGGCTTGATGAAAATATGAATAACAGCATAATTGCAATAGCCGAAAGCGAAGTTTATGTCGGAAATGCAATAACGGTTTATAACACCTTAAATCTTGAATATAAAGTATTTATTGAAACATTCCCTATATCACTTGTTGCAAACATTGTTAATAAAAGAAAAGATTATGCGCCTTTCAGCGTAACTCAGGTTGAAGAATTTGACGACAGCTATATTGACGAAGATGAGCTTCCTTAATTAATTACTTTCCCGCAATTTTAATGCAGGCATCGTGGGTTTTTTCTTCAATAAAATCGTTTAATTCGGCAAGCGGAATTTCGCATTTATATTTTCTCTTTAATGCAAGCGAAATTAAATAGTCGCAAAATATCGGGTTTTTGGGCAATACGGGTCCGTGGAGATATGTTCCGAAAACATTTTTGTATCTTGCCCCTTCCGATTTATCTTTTCCGTTGTTACCGTAACCTTTTATAACTTTTAAAAGCGGTTTGGTATCTCCCGATAAATATGTAAGCCCGCTATGATTTTCAAACCCGACAACGGTATTATCTTTAATATATGAACATTTACCGAAAATATTGCCGATTAATCTTTTTTTGCCCGCAACCGTATATGAATCAAGAAGCGAAATGCCTTCAAGTTTTTTATCGTCCATAGGCTGATAATAATGCCCGAGAAGCTGATACCCGCCGCAAACGGCAAGCATAACGGCATCTGATTCTGCGGCTTTTTTTAAGCGCTCTTTATTTTTCAATAATTCTTCGCTTGCCATTTTTTGTTCCTGGTCCTGTCCGCCGCCGATAAAATAAAAATCAAATTCATCAGGGTTTATTCTGTGCCCTGCTTTGATTTCAACAACATTAACGTCAATCCCTCTCCATAAACATCTGTTTTTAAACGTTAAAATATTCCCGAAATCACCGTATATATTTAATAAATCGGGATAAAGATGAGCAATGTTTAAGCTGAAATCTATCTGATTCAAAATTTATTCCTTACAGTTTTGAAACTTCATCAACAACTTTTTGAACGGCATCATCGGGTGTTAGGGTTAAAACTTCGCCCGTGCTTCTGATTTTAAATTCGACAAGTCCGTCGTTTACCGTTTTGCCTGCGGTAATTCTGAAAGGAAAACCGATTAAATCCGCATCTTTAAATTTAACGCCGGCTCTGTCTTCCCTGTCATCCAAAACAACTTCGACGCCTTTTTCAAGAAGTTTATTATACACATCATACGCAACTTTTTTTTGCGCCTCGTCTTGGATATTTACGGGAACCACAACACAATGATACGGAGCAATCGCCAAAGGCCAGATAATACCGAAATCATCATGGTGTTTTTCGATTGCGGCAGCTGCCGTTCTTGTAATTCCTATACCGTAACAGCCCATAATATAGGGTTTGTTTTGTCCGTTTTCATCGGTATAATAAGCTTCCATAGGTTCAGAATATTTTGTTCCCAATTGGAATATGTTTCCTACTTCTATTCCTCTCGTAACGGAAAGCGGTTTAGAGCAAACGGGGCATAATTCGCCTTCTTTTACAAGTGAAATATCAACAAATTCAATATTTTTATCAAAATTAACACCCGTTATATGATAATCTTTTTTATTTGCGCCGATTACAAAATTTTTCATACCTTCTGCCGACTTATCAAATAATATTTTTATTTTGCCTTCAAGCCCGAGATAAGACATAAACCCCGGCATAAGACCCGTAAATTCAAAAACTTCATCATCGGTTGCTTTTCTTATCTCCTGCCCTGAAAGTGCATTTAAAAGCTTTGTTTCTTCAACCTCTTTATCGCCCCTTATCATAACAAGCACGGGTTTTGAATCTACGATATACATAACCGATTTTAAAATATTATTTTCATTTATATTTAAAAATTCAGCCAGATCCTTAATTGTTTTTACGTCGGGCGTGTGAACTTCCGTCATTTTGTCAAACGGAGCAATTGTTTCCTTATCGGGCAAAATTGAATATGCATGATTTGAATTTGCGCTGTAATCACAGCAATTGCAATAAAATACATCATCTTCGCCCGTTTGCGTTTTGGTCAGAACCATAAATTCATGGCTCACTTTACCGCCGATTGCGCCCGAATCGGATTGCACCATTTTTGTTTCAAGCCCGCATCTTTCAAAAATTCTTTTATAAGCTCTTGCCATATTTTCATATTCTTCTTCAAGGCTCTTTTGAGAAGTATGAAAACTGTATCCGTCTTTCATTATAAATTCTCTGCCCCTTAAAAGACCGAACCTCGGGCGGATTTCATCTCTGAATTTTAATTGAAACTGATATAAATTAACGGGTAATTGCCTGTAGGATGTAAGTATGCCGTCTGCAATAAAGGTAATTATTTCTTCATGCGTGGGCCCCAAACAAAGTTCGACATCATGCCTGTCTTTCATTCTTAAAAGTTCTTTTCCGTATGCGCCCCACCTGCCCGATTTTTGCCAGAGCTCCGCAGGCTGGACAAAAGGCATTAACAATTCCTGAGCACCCGCTTTATTTAATTCTTCTCTGGTTATTTGTTCAACCTTTTTTAAAACCCTCTGCATTAAAGGAAGATATGAATATATTCCGTTTGCGATTTTTTTAATGTATCCTGCTCTCACTAAAAGTTTATGGCTCATGGCATCGGCATCCTGAGGAAAATCCCTTAAGGTCTGCACAAATAATTTACTCATCTTCATAAAGTTTGTTTAAACAACCTCTTTTAACATACTTACGAAAAAATTATACAAAACAAAAACAAAGTGCGCAATTTATTATTAATTGCGCACAAAATGAAAATTAATTTGCCACTACACTATAAATCTTCTACGGTGCCTTCTTCAAATATCAAACCGTCATCATAATCGGGCCCTGCGGGGGTATTTTCGTCAACGGCAGGTTCAACCCCTCCGCTTCCTTTAATGGTTTTTCCCGCAACTTCAAGGCGTTTAACGTCTTTTTCAAGAAGTCTGTTATATTTATCGTTGGGAGTTGACCCTTCAAAATAACTCGGAGAAACTTCAAACCATGTGTTATTATAATAAATTTCTCTCATGCCGAATATTTCTTCATCCTGAGAGGGGTCAAAATATCTTTTTGCAACCTGATACCATTTTACCAAAGGATTTTTTGAATAAAACTGCCTTGAATAAAAAGGCACGTAATCCTTTTCAACCCCCTGGGTTCTCATTCTGGCGGTATCAATTATTTTTAATGCCTCCTGCGAATACCCTATCCCCTGCAATGATGCATTATCGCTGGTCGTATATTCTTCGATATATGCAAAACTCATGGGACAAACAAAAAGTAACGTCAGAAGCAAAGCCGTTTTTTTCATAAAATAGGTCCTTTTAATTATACATTAATATTATTATATATGTACTTTTGATTTAAACCAACTATATGAAGTAATTTTTAGCTGATATCCGAATAAATTATTTTTTCAAACTCGTCAAGGAGTTCATTTTCTTTAACTTTTTTAATAAGTACGCCTTTTTTAAAAATATATCCTTCGCCGATGGCGCCCGCTATACCGTAATCCGCCTCTTTTGCTTCATTGGGGCCGTTTACGGGGCAGCCCATCGTGGCAATTGTTATCGGTTTGTTAAGATGACAAAACCTTTCTTCAACCTTATGCGCAAGCTCGATTAAATTAATTTTACATCTGCCGCAGGTGGGGCATGAAACAAAATTTACGCCTTTTTGTCTTAAATTAAGCGCTCTTAAAATGTCAAACCCTGCCTTAACTTCTTCAACGGGGTTTTCCGTTAAAGAAACCCTTATGGTGTCTCCTATTCCTTCGGATAAAAGAGCTCCAATCCCTATTGAAGATTTTATTATTCCCTGTCTTAAGGTGCCCGCTTCAGTAACTCCAAGGTGCAAAGGGTAGGGGATTAACCGATAAATTTTTCTGTAAGCTTCAATCATGGTCATAACATCAGAAGATTTCAGGGAAACTTTAATTAAGTTAAAATCGTTATCTTCCAATATTTTTATATGGTTTAATGCGCTTTTTACCATTTTATCCGCAAGGGAGGTATTTTTATCTTCATATAAATATTTTTCAAGCGATCCGCCGTTAATTCCTATTCTAATCGGCACATTATTTTTCTTTGCTTTTTTTACGACCTCTTCCGTAAATTCTTTTTTTCCGATATTACCGGGGTTTAACCTGAGCGCGTCAATCCCTGAATCAATCGCAATAAGAGCGAGTCTGTAATCAAAATGGATATCTGCAACAAGCGGAATATCCGTTTTTAATTTAATTTCTTTCAGGGCCTGTGCGCATTTTTTATTTAAAACCGCAAGTCTTACTATTTCGCAGCCTGCATTTTTTAATTCGTTTATTTGTTTAACCGTTTTATCGACATCATCCGTAGGTGTTGTTGTCATTGATTGAACACTTATGGGCGCGCCGCCACCAATTTTTACATCACCGATTTTAATTTGAATTTTATCCATAATAAAAATTGCAAACCTCAAATTTATGTAATATGATTGTAGCATGAAAATTGCTGTTATATCTGATGTACACGGAAACAAATCGGCTCTTGACAAGGTTTTAGACGATATTAAACAAAAAAAAGCGGATAAAATCTATTGTCTCGGGGATATTGCAATGGGCGGGTACGACCCGAATTATACGATAGATAAGTTGTTTGAATTAAAAAACAAAATGAATGATGATTTTGAAATCATTCAGGGTAACACAGACAAATTAATCGTTGATTATAATGACACTTTGTATGAAAAAATGCTTAAAGCAAACCCTCTGATGGCACAGGCATTAAATCTTGATGTAAAAATCATTGATGATGATAAAAAAAGACTTTTAT
>DVJH01000011.1 GCA_018710795.1 Candidatus Galligastranaerophilus gallistercoris
ATTAACGGGCGATGAACCGCAATTTGTAAAAGATTATTATAACTACTATAAAACACAAAGAGGTTTTCACCCCCGCTCAATTAATTCAAACGGCAATTGGAATTTAACCTCAAGCCTGTCTTTAATAAATATGCCGATTTTGGCATATTCAAACGAAATCAAAAGTGCCGTTTTAATGATACACGGCGAAAAAGCCCACAGCCTTTATTTTTCAAAAGACGCATTTAAAAAATTAAAAGGCGATAATAAAGAACTTTTAATAGTAGAAGGAGCAAGCCATACCGATTTATACGACAATATGGAAAAAATTCCGTTTGATAAAATTGAAGACTTTTTTAAAACAAACCTGAAATAAACAGATTTTAACAGATGAATGACCGCTTAATTTAAGCGGTCATTTTTATATAACCGACTCTCCGATTTTATTTTTTATTGCTCCGATTTAAAAATATACTTAAACGGAGGAATAAAATAATGAAAATTTTAATCGTAACAACCAATGTTAAAAACATAACCGAAGATATTGAAACCGGAGTTTGGCTTGAAGAATTCATGGAGCCTTATTTAAAATTTTTGGAAAACAATTACGACATCACAATCGCAAGCCCGAACGGAGGAATTTCGCCCGTTGACCCGAAAAGCATTAAAGACGAATATAAAAAATATGCAAACGTCCTAAATGAAACAATTTCAATAAAAGAAGCGGGAAGCAGCTATGATTTGCTTTATATCCCGGGCGGGCACGGCTGCATGTTTGATTTGCCCGACAACAAAGATCTGGCAAAAATCATAGAGAAAATGAACGAAAATAAAAAGATAATATCCGCAATCTGCCATGGGCTCTGCGGACTTATATCGGCTAAAAATAAAGATAATACCCCGTTTGTTTTTACAAAAACACTGACATCTTTTACAAACGAAGAAGAAAACGAAACCGGTTTAAGGGAATATATGCCGTTTCTTATAGAATCAAAATTAAAAGAACTGGGCGCAAATTATATTAAAAAACCCGAGTGGGCAAATTTTGTCGTGGAAGATAACCGCCTTATCACGGGACAAAACCAAAATTCGGCAAAACAGCTTGCAAAAAAACTTATATTAAAACTTGAAAATAACGGATAATATTTTTACGTTTCAGATAAAAGTTTTTCTTTAATTTCGGGGAATTTTTCCGCAATCTTAATAACAGCATCTATGGAATTAATTCCCCCCGAATTTTTTTTATTAATTTTACATAAACCGGTTTTACCTGCTTCATCAATGGAAGGAAGCTGAATTTGAAAGCCCGAGACCGCCTTTATTTTAACGTTATTTAAAAGCGCCATGGCAAAAAACCATACATCATCCTGAGTCGGAATTAATTTCATAAAAATATCGTCCCTGACCGCTAAATCCGATAAAGAATGCGGAGGATATAAAACCCCGCCGCTGCCGGTTATTTTGTTTAAAAAAGAAGGCTCGTCGAAATTGCTCCAATAATGATACGCGGGGTTAACGGATGAAATTTTTCCGTTTTTAATTTTTAAGCGTCTTATTCTGTTTGAATGAATAACCGTTTTATCTTTCAGATAAGATAAATAAAGCCCTTCTACCAGATTAAAAGGATAATATATATCATCATCAACGGTAATTATAATATCATCGGGATATTCAACCAAAGAAGGAATAAGCTTTTTATATGAACGCGTATCTTTGCACCACTTAATCGTAAGTCCGTATTGTTTTAAATCAAGGAGGCTTTTTGGTAAATCGTCTTCCCTGTTTGGGAATTGTTCCCAAGAAAGCCATAAAACAAGGTTATCCGGTTTTAGGGTCTGCTTTAAAAGCGTTTTGAGCGCATTCGGTACAATATTGATTCTTTTGGGGTAACTTGTTAAAGACAAAGTTATTTTAACATCCCTTTGTGTTTTATTTAATCCGTATTCATTCAAGGTTAAATCAATTTCGGGGCTTTTTAATTTTTTTCTTATCCTGAACCCTAAAAAATACACAACAAGATGATTATCAAAATTGTTGATAGAAAAAATCTGCTTTAAAAAAATTTTCAATCTGACAAATATATCAAAATTCATTTGAAATATTCCCCGAACTTAAATATTCTTTTGTCATGGTGCTTGAAACATCGGGCGTTCTTTTAAGATAAACAACTTCGCAATAATCTTTCAAAAAATCAAATTTGCCCTTCCAGTCATCTCCCATAACAAAAACATCTACAAAATATTTTTTAATATCATCAATTTTCTGTTCCCAATTTTCTTCGGGAATAACAAGGTCAACATATCTGCATGCTTCAATAATGGATTTTCTTTGTTCAAAAGTATAATAAGATTTTTTATTTTTTAGTTTATTAAATTCATCGCTTGAGAGAGCAACGATTAAATAATCTCCGAGAGCTTTTGCGCGCCTTAAGAGATTAACATGCCCGTAATGCAATACGTCAAATGTGCCGTATGTTATAACTCTTTTCATTTTATGAAACCTTCCAAAACCGCTTTCTCTTCTTCCGTTATATCCAGATAGTTTGAATGTCTGGGATAAGCATCATTCGGTATTTTCATATAATCATTATATATGCTTTTTAAAACTTTTTCAGGGTCATTCGGCGCTAAAAAACATTTGTTTTCAAAAGGAATTTTTTTTAACGGAAAAATGTCGCCGTAATCATATACCTTATTTTTCCACTTATGCGGAAAATCAATCCCCATAAATAATGCGGGTTGAAGGTTTTCATCCGCCTTTTTGCCGGAGAGAATAAATTTGTCCGTTATTTTTCTAAACCTTTGCCTTAATTTGAAAGGATTTTTTATTCCGAACAGCGGCTTCTTTTTTGTGTATAAAGAAATATTTTCCGATAGTTCAAACTTTTCTTTATCATTTAATTTTGAATGGTAAAAATCATAAGGAAAAATGTCGATAAAAAGATTTTTTGATTTTTTGTGCTTTATTTTTACAAAACATTTGTTTCTTTTATTGTTTTCAAACAACAATTCAAAATTATAATTATTATCTTTGTTATATAAAAGCTCGATTAATTTTTCATAATCATCTCTTTTCATCGCAATGTCGATATCATCATCCCACGGGATAAACCCTTTATGTCTTATTGCCCCGAGAAGCGTGCCGAAATCTATCCAATAGCTTAAATTGTTTTCACCCAAAAACTTTTGAAATTCATCCAAAAAACCTGCGTTTGCACATTGAATAAGTCTTAAACCTCCCGAAGCGGGCGGAATTTTGTCTGCGGAATCAAAAGAATGATAATATTTTTTTATCTCCGCTCTTTGTTTTTTAATTGCGGATCTTAAAATATTAAATCGAATTCCGAAAATTCTTATTGTTATATGACTCGGTGTGCTTTCTTCAATTCCAAAGAACAAAGAAAACCTGCCTTTCATTAATAACTCATTCTCAAAGAAAATCCTAACACAATAAAATAGACTAAACAAGATAAAAAAGTTTAACAAACTTGAATAAAAGAGATTAAGATAATTATAATTTAATAATAAAAAGGGCTGTATTATGGAATCATTGATACAAAAATTTTCGATTCGAAATGAAGTTATAGGCATTGGTTTTGGCGGCTCATCCGCGGCAAAAGCTTCCGACATTTTATCCGATATTGATATTTATATTTTTGTTAAAAAACAAATCCCCCTTGAATACAGATATGAAATCATTAAAGAAATATCTTCCAAATATGAAATCGGAGGAGAATATTTCGGCCCCGGAGATGAATTTTATTATGACAAAATAAAAAAACAAATTGATTTAATGTATTTTGATATAAATTGGTTCCATAGTATCGTAAATAACGTATGGATAAAACACATCCCCTCTAACGGATATACAACTTGTTTTTTATATACCCTAAAAAACCTTGAAATAAAATACGATAAAACGGGATACCTAAAAGAGCTTCAAAATCTTGTATCTTCCTCTTATCCTAAGGAATTAAAAGATAACATAATTAAAAGAAACCTTATGCTCCTATGCGATAAACCCTTTGCCTCATATTACGGGCAAATTGAATCAGCCGTTAAAAGAAAAGATTTTATAAGCATAAACCATAGAATTTCAGCCTTCCTTGCAAGCTATTTTGATATAATTTTTGCCCTGAACGAACTTTTGCACCCCGGAGAAAAAAAATTGATTCAATTTGCAAAAAATAACTGTAAAATTCTGCCGGATGATTTTGAAAAAAATATAATAGAACTGCTTGAAGAGCCGAATAAAAACACTTTGGCAAATTTAGACAGATTAATTTTTAATTTAAGAAAAATATTATAAAATAAACTGTCTGCCAAAAATAATAACTTTTTTACGGTATTTTGTACCGTCTGCGGTATAATGGTTTGCAACCGAAAATATCCTTTTTAAAAAGTTTAATTCTATATCAATTTCCCACGAAATATGTTTTAAAAATTTGTCATAGCTTTTATCATTCAATAAATTATGAACATTATTTATATAATTTTCTTTTAAATTTTCGGGAACTCTTAAATATGTTTTGCAAAAAAGCGGCAGAAAAGAATTTTGGAATTGAGAAAAAAG